>CAYPPV010000086.1:0-6890 GCA_964412705.1 uncultured Pelolinea sp.
ACGGCAATGGTTACATTAAATTTATTAATTTTGATTTCTTGGGTAATGAATTCATCACCATCTTTTGCTGAAATGGTCAGTCCTCCGGACATGCATGCAGCCAGGTTATCCGCATGCCCTTCAAATTGCGAACCGATATTGACAAGGTCGTTGGATTTTAGCCCCAGATCAAACAAGTGATTTGCGCACAGCAGTCCCGCAGCAATGGCGGCGGAACTGGAACCAAGGCCGCTTCCAACTGGAATATTGTTCCTGCAGTGAAGATGAATTCCTGCAGGTGTTTTTTTTGAGTAATGACCTGCAATTGAAAAAATGACTTGGATAATGAGATTCGTTTGGTCTTCTGGGAGAAAGCCTTTTCCTTCTCCTTTAATTTCTACCCGGATTTCCTTATTGCTTGAAAAAGAAAACTCACACTCATTCCATAAATCAAGGGTGATACCCATACAATCAAAGCCCGGCCCAAGATTGGCTGAAGTTGCAGGGACGATAATTTTAAAGGATTTTTCCTCAGCCATTTATAATTGCCTTTTCCAAAATTTCCAAATCAGACGGATAAATTTTTGGTTTCTTAAAATCCTTTGTGACGATATCCGGATCCTTGAGCCCGTGGCCGGTGCATACTGCGACGACGCGTTTGTTTTTAAAATTAATTTTTTTATCTTCTGCCTGGCGGATGAGCCCCGCGATCCCGGCGGCGGATGCCGGTTCGACCCAGATTCCGGCTGATGCGATCAGTTTCTGGGCAGATAATATTTCTTCATCAGATACTGCGATGATCATCCCGCCCGATTCTTCTGCAGCGGATAAAGCCTGCTCTCCCCGAGCAGGTTTGCCAATGCGAATTGCCGTCGCTACAGTTTCTGGTTTTTCAATTGGATGTCCAACCACAAGAGGAGCTGATCCTTCCGCCTGCACACCAAGAATCTTGGGCAGACCTGATTTTTTAACTTCATGGTATCGCTGATATCCCATCCAGTATGAGGTGATATTACCGGCGTTGCCTACAGGCAAGGCCATCCAGTCAGGCGTACCTCTCAGAACATCGCAAATTTCAAATGCCGCGGTTTTTTGGCCCTCCAGGCGGTAAGGATTCAGTGAGTTCACCAGAGTAACCGGGTGCTTTTCTGAAATTTGCAGCACCAAGCCTAACGCATCGTCAAATGAGCCGCTGATCTGAATAACTTCTGCCCCATATGCCAGCGCCCCCGCCAGCTTTCCGGCAGCTACTTTTCCCGCCGGTATTACCACGATGGCCCGCATGCCTGCGCGGGCAGCATATGCGGCCGCTGAGGCAGCAGTATTTCCAGTGGATGCGCAGATGACACTTTTAGCATTTCGATGGGCGGCCACACTGACAGCAACAGTCATGCCGCGGTCCTTGAATGAGCCTGTGGGATTTAGGCCCTCATACTTGATGTAGACTTCACAATCACAATTGATATGATTCGCAATCTGCGGGACAGGAATTAACGGCGTGTTTCCTTCCAGCAATGTAACCGGTGACATGTTTAAGGGGATATCAAGGTATTCCCGATAGCGCTCGATTACTCCTTTGTAAGCCATAAAAATTTCCCTCTTATTAAAATATTATTTTTCCAGCGTGTGTAAAATTGCTTCCTCACTGATTCCTCCCTGCCGTAAAATTTTTATTAGTTCGGATGTGGTGTCAACGACTGTAGATGGTTTACCCCCCTTGCATCGGCCGCCATCGATAATTAATTCGATACGGCCTGCCAGCTGATTCATCACCTCTTCTGCTGTTGCTGGGCTCTTTTCGCCGGAAAGGTTAGCGGAGGTGGTCGCAAGCGGTCCGGTTGCTATTAAGATTTCACGCAGCCAGTTGTGGTCGGGGATCCGAATTCCCACAGTTGGGTAGATGGATAACTCCTCGGGAAGATTTTGATTTTTCTCAACCACCAGTGTTAAAGCGCCAGGCCAGAAATGGGAGGTTAATTTTTGGGCGGTTGAACTGATTTTCTGAGAAATGATTTCGGACTGGGAAAATTCTCCGATCAGGACAGGAATCGCTTTGGTCCGCTCCCGACCTTTTATCTCATAAATGCGGTCTATTGCTTTCGGGTTAAAAACATCACAAGCAATTCCGTATATGGTGTCGGTCGGAACTGCGACTACGGCTCCATCTTTGATAAGCCGGATTGTTTCTTTTCTAGCTTGATCTTCTTCAATACTTAAGACTTTTGTTTTCATTTTTTGTTCAGAATCTGAACAATTCTCGGATTACCGGATAAATCATCTATGATTTTAATAGATGCTTGCGGAAAATACGTCTCTGCCAAGGTATGTACTGCTTTGCTTTGGAAGGCATCAATTTCCAGCAGGATAAGCCCTTCTGGGTTTATGATTCCTTTTGCCTGTTTCAGAAGAGAGTGGATATATTCCAGGCCATCCAAACCGCCATCCAGGGCTTGGCGTGGCTCAAATTTGCTCACATTCAAATTCTCAAGTCTTTCCGTGGGAATGTAGGGGAGATTGGCGAAAATGCAGTCAAGCGGACCCTCAAAAACTGACAGCAAATCTGTTTGGACAGGAACAAACCGGTTTTCCAGATGATGAATGGCAGCATTTTCTTGGGCAATTTTAAGGGCATGATAGGAAATATCCAATCCGAACAATGAAATGTATGAATGATTTAATAAAATGGAAAGAGCAATACACCCGCTTCCAGCACCTACGTCCGCCCCGATTTTTTCACTCTTGTCCCGTTTTAACCACTCCAGCGCTGTGGATACAAGGATTTCGGTCTCGGGTCGGGGTATCAATACTGAAGGACTAACAAAAAAATCAATACCAAAGAATTCCTGAACGCCGGTGATATAGGGCAGGGGAATTCCATCCATTAGACGTTCAAATGCACGGTCTAACCTTTCCTTCTCTTCTTGATTTAATTCGTACTCGGGATGGGCTATTCCAAAGGTTCTGGGTTTATTCAGAACGTGATGGATAATCGCATACAAGGCGGATGCGGAATCCTGGGTGGAGTCTGCCAGGCGCTTTCTGGCACGATTCAACCAATTTCCTAGTGAAGACGTTTTTATTTCTCCGCTTCTGTTTCTGCCAGGCGTTCAGCTTCTTTTCGGATGGACAGCTCGTCAATGAATATATCCAAATCCCCCCCCATGACAGCAGGAAGATTATGCGATGAGATATTTACACGGTGGTCCGTAACTCTCGATTGGGGATAGTTGTAAGTCCGGATCTTTTCTGCCCGTTCACCGCTGCCCACCTGCGCCCGACGTGCAGCTGTCTCTTCTGCGAGCCGTTTTTCTTCCTCGATTTTATACAACCTTGCCCGCAGAATGCTCATTGCGCGCTGTTTATTTTGAAGCTGAGACCGTTCATCCTGACATGCAACAACAATACCTGTCGGTTCGTGTGTGATGCGTACAGCAGTGGCATTTTTCTGCACGCTCTGTCCGCCAGCGCCGGCAGATTTATACACGTCTATTTTTAAATCAGATTCCGGTATGCTGATATCGACTTCTTCAGCCTCTGCCAGGACGGCAACCGTTACGGTAGAGGTGTGGATTCTTCCGGAGGATTCCGTCTCTGGGATTCTCTGAACCCTGTGAACACCGGACTCGTATTTTAGTTTGGAATAAGCACCGTGCCCCTTAATCATGAAGATGATCTCTTTGAAGCCTCCTATACCCGTTTCATTTTGCGACAGCACTTCAACATCCCATCCTTGATTTTCTGCAAATCGCGCATACATACGGAATAGATCCGCAGCAAACAAGCCTGCCTCGTCCCCGCCGGTCCCTGCCCGAATTTCCATAATTACATTCCGTTTATCACGCGGATCTTTCGGGATGAGAAGACTCTTGAGTTCCTCTTCAAGGGTTTCCGCTTGTGGTCGCAGCTGATCCAGCTCTTCCAGGGCCAGGTCTTTCAACCCGCTTTCTTCAGAGCTTGCAAGCATTTCAGTTTCCGTTATTCTCTGAAGAGTTTTTCTGTATTTACGGGATTTTTCAACGATCTCATCCAATTCCGCTTTTTCTTTTGAAAGTTCGGCGACCTGCTGGTAATCATCGATGTTCGCTTCAATCTGCTTAATGATTTCTTTGTAGCGGTCCTCAACTGCCGCTAAACTTTCTAATAACATAAGAATTTTTCCTTATTTGGATAAAAAATATCAATTCTATTAATTTCGTCCAAATTATACCAATGGATTTTTTCAATCTATGTTTACATTTCGGATAGATTGATCATAATAAGGGATGGATATAATATCCTCAAAGAAGGAGGAATGAAATGGAGACAGATATGGATAAAAAAGTTTTATTATCAGAGCAAGCACCAAAAGCAGCAGGTCCTTACTCTTTGGGTATCCGGGCAGGAAATCTGATTTTTCTCTCCGGGCAATTAGGGATTGATACCAAAACCGGGAATTTTGTAGAAGGCGGTGTTGAAAAACAAACGGAACAGGCGCTTACCAACTTGAAGAACATATTGCTTTCAAATAATATGGATATGAGCAAAATAGTCAAAACAACGGTATTTCTGAAAGATATAAAAGATTTTCCCAATATGAATGCTGTTTACTCTACTTTTTTTGGGGATGCTCCTCCGGCAAGGTCTACCATTCAGGTTGCGGCTTTACCCAAGGACGGCTTGGTGGAAATAGAGGCTATCGCAGTATCAATATGAGAACGGCCGAGAATTGAGCGGATTGATTTATATTGTTGATGACGAGAAGCGCATTATCGATTTCGTCAGCATTTATCTGGAGAGAGAGGGTTTTAAGTGGGCAGGCTTCCAGCAGGGGGATAAAGCATATGAAGCGATTCAATCCAGAGATCCCTCATTGGTTATTCTTGATTTGATGCTGCCTGGCATGGATGGTTTTGAAATATGCAGGAAGCTGAGATCAGAAGATAACCAGGTGCCGATTATCATGCTGACTGCAAAGGATGAAGATATTGATAAGGTCCTGGGACTGGAAATTGGCGCCGATGATTACCTCACCAAGCCATTTAATCCTAGGGAGCTGATTGCAAGGATTAAGGCGGTATTGCGCCGCAACTCGCTTGAAAGAGGGTCGCAGGAAGAAGTAATCCGCGTTGCAGACATCTCGATAAATATTCAGCGGAGAGAGGTCACGATAAAAGGAGAAGTCATCAAATTACGAACCCAGGAGTTTGAACTTCTTCGCGTATTGGCGGAAAGCCCTGGACGCGTTTACAGCAGAGAGCAGCTTCTCAGGCTGGCCTGGGGCTATGATTTTGCGGGACAGACAAGAACGGTGGATGTGCATATTGCACATTTGAGAAAAAAGATTGCCGGAAGCAGTGCTGAAATCGAGACGGTTACCAGCTATGGCTATAAACTGAAAGCATGAGATTCGCTTCTTTTATTCGAACCCGCCTCTGGCTCACATACGCGATGATTATTCTTATGGTCCTCCTGATCGCCATTGGCGGTATCTTGATCTCTTTCAGGAAGAGCCCGCTCCTATACAGGCAAATTTTTTATCGGATATCGCTAGTGGATAATTTCCTCGCGGATAGGTTATCGCTGGTTATCGATACACAGTGGGAGCCTATCATCCAATTTTTCTTTGAAGAAGTAGAAATATTGGATGTGAGGGTTGCGATTCAAAATAAAGAGGGTGAAATTCTTTTTCATTCGGAGGTAGACAAGGGGGAATTTCCGATCCCGGCTGTTGAGAACCCGGAAAATTTTTCGGAAAAGAACAAGGAGAGGATATTAATATACCAGGATAAAGATGGGGAAGACTGGTTTTATCAGATCAGCCCAATTAATTCGATGTATTTTCTCATTACCACTGCGCATAGGCCCCCCATCCCCATTAGCACCCTGCTTCAAGATGAACTCATGCGCCCATTGCTCAATGCAGGAATGATTGCTATGGTATCCGCACTTGTCATCGGTTTTTTCATAGCGGAATGGATCACACAGCCCCTCCAGGAAATTTCTTCGGCGACTGAGAAAATACCTATGGGGAAATACCAGGAAATCCCAATAAAAGGTCCTTCTGAAGTGAGAAACCTGGCCAAGACAATTAATGAAATGAACCGCCAGGTCAACAGTGCCATACAGGCCCAGCAGGATTTTGTGGCCAATGTATCCCATGAATTTAAGACTCCCCTGACCTCTATTCAGGGATTTGCGCAGGCGGTCTATGAGGGTGCCGTAGAGACAGAAGAAGACCAGAAAAGAGCTGCGGGAATCATTTTGGAGGAGACGGAGCGTTTGAACCATTTGGTATCCGATCTCCTTACTCTTTCAAAACTCGATTCAGGTGTTATTGAATTGGATATACAGAGTATTGATCCAAATTCGCTTATCGAGAACATTATAGAAAGGATGCAGTTTCAGATAAAGGCGAAGGAATTAAATATCAAAAAGGAATTTACGGAGAATCTCATAATTTCTGCGGATGCAGAAAAAATTGACCGGTTACTTTCAAATCTGATAGATAACGCTATCAAGTTTACTAATATTGGGGGAAAAATATTCATTTCGACTTACCAGTTGAATAATGAAGTTGTGATCAAGATCAGGGATACGGGAATGGGTATCCCGGAGGATGAATTAGGAAGAATTTTTGAACGTTTCTATCGGGTTGACAAATCCAGGAGAGGTGACCAGGGCAGAGGGGTGGGCCTTGGTCTGGTAATCGCAAATGAAATTGCCAAATCACATGGAGGTTCAATAGAAGTGCAGAGCGAAGTGGGGAAGGGAAGCACTTTTATGGTAAAACTACCCTCGGAAAATGAAAACCGACAGCAACAAGCCTATTGAAGTAACCGTTATTGTCCCCTGCCTTAATGAAGAGAATACAATTCGGTTGTTACTTAACGCGATTAACCGACAGACATATCCCCGTGAAAAAATGGAAGTCG
>CAYPPV010000087.1:0-492 GCA_964412705.1 uncultured Pelolinea sp.
TCTTGTACTGCGTTTGAAGGTATTCAGCGTCCATGCGCATCGTGGCGGGGGAGGTTTGGTCAAAATTCAAATCCGCAGGCGTCTCCGGATCAATTTGAAGCTGGACCGTGGCTCGATAAATCCGCGGAGCCTTCATCAAGTAGACAAGGGCCCCGCTCATCACGATCAAGAAAGTGATGAGGACCAGCCAGCGGCGCTCCAAGATTGCGTACCAATAGAATCGAAGATTTAGTTGTTTTCCGCCCGTTTCTCCTCCTTCGAGGTAAGACTCCGGAGGAATGGTATATCCATTATATCCGTATCCGTAGTTTTGCATAGCCTACGTTCTAGACTGGGAGATTAAAAGATTCTCCACATCGACGCCCACTTTGGCCGCATAGGCTGGGTCCAGGGCGTGTTCCATGTCGATAAACGCAACAACTCCGTTCAGTTTCTGTGCTTCTGCAGCCAGATGCAGGCAAAGCGTAGTTTTTCCAGATGCTTCTGGGCCGT
>CAYPPV010000087.1:502-6852 GCA_964412705.1 uncultured Pelolinea sp.
AGGACCAGTTCCCGCTTGGTCATCAGCAGCCGCTCCAGATGCTTCCGGGCCGTAAATTTCGGAAACTCGGGCGCGGGGAATGCCGCCAACACCCAATGCAACATCCAATGAAAGAGAGCCAGTGGGGATAACTGCCACTTCCAGGTGGCGGGCTTCCCCCAACCTGATGATGGATCCTTCACCATACCGTTTGGTAATATCATCCAGCGCTTTGCTTAATACTGCTTTTTTTGCATCATCCATATCTTTTATTCGTCCTTTGGGTTTTTTCGATTTCTTCTTTTTGGGGGCTGATGCCATTACGCTCCAATCAATGAATTAATTATATATTACCCATATTATAGTATATTTGTTCTAATTATTGCAAGGATAATACAATATTTGAAATTTAAAAATTTTCCTGGATGTAGAGAAGAATAACATTTCAGTCAGGCTGCAGAACTTATGACCCTTCAGAGGTAATGATGGGGGTAACCACGGTTCTGTCAATAGTGAGTGTTTCAAATTCACCCATACTACCCCTGATTAATGCCAGCCCGATGCGTGACCATAAATAGATAGGTAAACTTGTATTAACGGCATTGGATGTGGCAGCTGCCACTATGGGAATCTTGGGCTAATTGATTGGATAGATTAGTTCGCGGATGAAGGAGAGTATAAAAATTTATCCCTGTTTCATCCTGAAAAAACATCCCCGTCGCTCCGGCTGTGCAGAAACGAGAGCGCCTGGTCTCCGTTCATTTTGCTTTTCCCTGCAGGATATCTCACCATGTGTTAAGGCAGGTCTATTGTTACCCCTACATCTTGTGGGATAGAGAGCGCTTTGACCATTGTAAGAAGCGGATTGAAAGATATCAGCATGACGGTATCGCTTCGGCCGGCCATATTTCCTTCTGGGGTGCGGTCAATACCCAAGATGACCATTTTTATGCTGAAAGGAGCCAGGAAATAAAAAATCAGTAAGATAAGAAGCAAAAAAATCAGCCGCAAGGTCGCTTTTTGGGTGTTTCTTTTCCGGTATTATTCGGGGTCTATTTTGTAATTCCGGAGAAAAAATTTTCTTGTTTTCTCCAGCCTTTTGCTGGAGGTATACGTTTTTCTGGTTTGTTGGCAGCCTATTATGATCAAGCTGAAGATTATCAATCACATTTCCCGGTCTGTTTTATGGTAAAAATAGCAGAATTATTATTAACAATAAAAAATCACGAAGAACAACAGATGGGTCTTCTTTTGAAGACTACGAGGAGAAGGTTCCTTCCAGCAGGAGAAGCACTAATTCCGGAAAGGGAAAAAAATCGATCATTTCAGCGGATACCTTCGGAGCCCTGCCACGGGCTTCATTCTCCTTTCCAGTTAAGTGGGTTTTTAAAAAAATTCACAGTAACTAGAGAATCAAGTTGGATTTTGCGATATGGAAGAGCTGCCAGAAAGAAATCATGGGCATGCCCGGGCGTGCCCATCAATTTTATTAATGAGGTGAACGCATGGATAAAAAAGAGATTCTTGAACGAGTAAAAGAAGATGATGTCAAATTCATCAGCTTTCAGTTTTCCGATGTGACCGGAAAAGTGAAAAGCGTCGAAGCGCCTGTGGAACAGCTGGAAACTGCATTGGATGGGGGCATCTGGTTTGACGGTTCATCAGTACAGGGTTTCGCCCGCATTCAGGAAAGCGATATGCATCTGCGTGTGGATACGGATACATATGCCGTTCTCCCTTGGACGCCGGAAAATATGCGACGCGCGAGGTTTTTCTGTGACATCATGACGCCTGATGATGAGCCCTTTGCGGGCGACCCGCGCGGACTGCTTAAGCGCATGCTTGCGGATTTAAAAAAGCGAGGATGGGTCTTTAACTGCGGTCCTGAACCGGAATTCTTTCTTTTCAAATCCAACGGGGGTGTAAGGCCGGTTCCACATGACGTAGGCGGTTATTTTGATTTTTCTTCTGATGATGAAGCCGCGCAGGTCCGTATGGAACTGATGTATGCGCTTAATACGATGGGATTGGAAGTTGAAGTAGGGCATCATGAAGTGGCTTTGGGCCAGCACGAAATTGATTTCCATTTTGCCGATGCGGTCCGCACAGCTGACAATGTGCTCACGCTCAAATACACAATAAAAGCCATTGCCGCTCAGCACAACCTAACCGCTTCTTTTATGCCCAAACCGATTTTTGGAATTAATGGTTCCGGTATGCACACACACCAGTCGCTCTTTAATGATAAGGGAAAAAATATTTTCTTTGACCCCGAGGATGATTTCCATCTTTCCGAAACAGCTTACGCATTTATTGCCGGCCAATTGAAACATGCGCGTGCCCTGTCCGCCTTGGTAGCGCCCACCGTAAATTCTTACAAACGCCTGGTGCCCGGTTATGAGGCGCCAGTCTATGTGGGATGGGCCCAGATCAACCGATCTGCCCTTATCCGGATTCCGCGTTATACCGCTGGCCAGGACAATTCCATGCGGGCGGAACTTCGCTGCCCTGACCCGTCATGCAATCCATACCTGGCTTTTGCCGGCATGCTTGCCGCGGCCCTGGATGGTATTGATAATCGCATGAAAGCGCCAAAACCGATGAATAATGTGAACATTTATAAACTGGGGGAAGATGAGCGCAAGGCAAAAGGAATTGGTGAATTGCCCTCCTCATTGTTAGAGGCATTGGCTGCGCTTGAACAGGATGATGTGCTTAAAAATGCTCTTGGCGAAGAGATTTACGGAGCATTCAGACGTGCAAAACTGGAGGAATGGGAAGACTTCCGGATACATGTAACAGATTGGGAAAGAGAAGAATATTTGGAAAGCGCGTAAATGGTTCTAAAAAACAAGAGGAGCGTAAGATCCAAGCTCCTCTTTTTGGTTAAAGTAATCTTTGTTATTTCTTTTTCTGTAAGCGGTATTTCTCCACTGATTTTTACCCATATAAAATCAAATTTGAATTCAAGAAAGAATTTTCCAATATATACAAGCGGAATCAATTTACTCATGAATGTATAAACTGCAGAAGGCGCATAGACCACCTGTTTGTGTTGGCTGGCCGCAATTTGGGCACAGATTTTGCGAAAGGACATCCTTATTATCTTGCCCAACTGGAAAGGCGCCATTGTCCAAGGCCTTTAAGTAATTATTATAAAAACGCAGCTTCGTGCCAGGCATCCTGTCTTCCCATTGGTTAAGAAACTGCTTGTAATAAATCTGTTTACTATCCGTCGAAAATGGACATTCCTCTTGCATATAGTCAATTTTGCTTAAGACCGCATAAGCGGCTGTTTCGCGCTCATAAGTGCGGCACAAAGGTTTGGCTTTTTTGGAAAAGCCGGGACCAGCGGGGTGGACAGGATATCCCCTCGACAAAAAATCTAAAGACCAGTCCAGGACATTTGACAGAAGGATTGCCGCTTCATCATCCAAGTTGTGCGCAGTAACCAGTACGTCAAACTTACCTTTGAGAGCAGATGTATTCATAGCATATCGTTTCACAAGTCCGCAGACAGAGCAGGGTTTATTCCTTCCGCGCCTTGTTCTGGCCGCGGTTTCCGCAATGATTTCCCCTTGCATTTCTTTTACATCATAAACCGTCAGGTTTAATCCCCGCGCTTCAGCGAAAGAAACTGCCGCCTTAAATGATTTTTGTGAGTACAGGAAGTTTTCATCAATTCCCAGGTCAATATAAACACCTTCAGTCTGATACCCAAGCAAGTGAAGGATATCCCACAGTGACAAGGAATCCTTACCTCCTGAGACCGCTATGAGCAAGCGGTCTTCAAATGTGAACATATTGTATTTTTCTATCGTCCGCTGAACATAATTGGGCAACCATCTAAGAAAATGCTCTGAACAGAGAGAAAGTCGGTGATGCCGCATATTGACTGCGGCTTTGGCGCCACAAGTTCGGCATTTCATTGATCTATCCCCCGGAAATCACATTTACTAATTCAATGGTATCGTTATCTCTAATCATTTCATCATCTGTAACAAGTTGCCCGTTCTTCAAAATCAGATACGCGGAAGGGGAAAACCCCAATCTTTCAATTGTTTTTCGGATAGTTGTATTATCCCTGACAGAAAATTCTTTTTTGTTTAATTTAATGGTGGCTGTCATAATAAGCCGTAATACTCCAGGTCATCTTTCAAATACTCTATCTTTTAAGATATTTGGTTTTAATTTTTATAACCTCTTCCTATCATAACAAAGTGGGCATTTCCCCGCAGGATAGGGTTTTCGAGGATTTTGTTTTACTATATTGTGGTTTAAATTTATAAGATCCCCGGGAATTGTTAAATAAAGTTGAAGAATTATGAACTGTTACTCTGGAGGATGCGTTTTTGCATCTTGACCCAGTTCCTTAGACCGCTGGTATGCAGCCCATACAGCCCGGGAAATTGCTGTGCGGAATCCGGCTTTTTCCAGGTAGTAGAGCGCTTCGGCTGAAGTTCCGCCTGGAGATGTCACCTGATTCCGCAAGCGGGCAAGATGGCGTGCATCTTCTGCGTCATTGTCGTAATAATCCACCGAACCCCTGAGCGTCTCGATAACCAGCCGCTCTGCGATGCGCCTTGGAAACCCCAGATGGACTCCAGCATCAACCATCGCCTCCATAAACAAATATACATAGGCAGGTCCTGTCCCGGAAAGGGCTGTGGCTTTATCCAGGTAGTCCTCTTCATCGACATAAATTTCCTGGCCAAAGGTCCCCAGGATTGTCTGGGCAAATCCCTTTTGTTTTTCGGTTACAGATTCAGAGCAAGTCCATACCGTAATGCCTTCGCCAATCTGGGCAGGCGTGTTTGGCATGGATCTGACTATATGATCATGCCCCAGGTTTCCTGAAATCTTGGCTATGGAAGCGCCTGCGACAATGGAAAGCACCAATGCATCTTCTTTAACAGAATGTTTCATTCCTTGCAGTACTTTTTCAAGCCTTTGCGGTTTAACTGAAAGAATGACCACATCCGCCAGTTCCGCGGCTTTGTTATTGTCTGTAAAAGGCCTTACTCCGTATCTTTCGTGGAGGTCTTGAACTCGCTCTTTGCTTGGACCGGATGTGAGAATATTTTTAGGAGGGATCATATTGTTTTTTAACAGACCGGAAAGCATAGCCTCTGCCATCACTCCGGGGCCGATAAATGTAATTCTCACATCATTAAGCATAATTCCCTCCGAATTCATTTTTCCTGATTATTTTATATGATTTATGGGCTGGAAGCGCCTATTGAACGTTGAATGCATTGTACCCAGGATTGAAGTTTGCCATTTAATTGATTCCTGCTGATTGCTAGAATGGGCAGGTTTATATCCTGATTTAAATTAATTATATTGATTTCCTTGAGTGTTGCATCTATCCATCCACGCGGTATGAAACCGATTGCTTCATCGGATGAAGCAATGGATCGTCTCATAAAATCTGAATTTGGAGCCAGTGATGCGAAAGTTGAGATACTTACCCTATCCAAATAGTTTTCTTCAACTTCTTTCCTGATTAGTGAATTTTGAGGATAGATCCAGATTGATACAGGAAACTCTAAATTTACTGGGTTGCTTGAGAAGCACAGCTGACAGTTTTCGTACACATCGCTCCAAGTGGTGATTTTTCCTGAAAAAATATCTTTCAGCAAATTTATTGATGTTGAATTAAATGGATGACTTTCTGCGACAACAGGGACAATTTGATCATATCCCAGCAAATAAATTTGATATTCCGCTGCTATAACCTCACCAATTGCCACATGCACATCTTCGTTTTCCAAAATGGTTTCATCCCATGCAGATTGGCGTATTAACATGTCGTCTTCTAGAATTTCTTGGCTGCATGTATTCATAATGGGTACCAGCCACATAATTTCAGGATCATATGAAGCAAAATAAATTTCTTTTTTCTCATTTTTATTAAGGATTGGGAAATCAAGGCTAGGCGGTAGATCTGCATGAATGAACAGGAGGGTGATTGAAGCGATCATCAGGCAGTATCCGGCAAAAGGAAGAATGGAGCGGCCGTTGAGAAATCTGAGCAGCCATCGGATGGCGAAATAACCCACAACACTGGAAGTTACCATACCCGCAACCATTACTGGCAGGAAAGAAGACAGGTCAGGGACTTGAAGCAGTTCTATAAAACCCACAACTCCGGCAGCTGCCAGGATCGGGATGGCCATCAGGAATGAAAATTGGCCGGATGTTTTCCGGGTGAAATTGCGTGTCATCCCCCCAGCGATGGTGCTGCCGGAGCGAGAAACTCCGGGAAATAATGACAGTATCTGAAAAATCCCAATCCATAATGCATCGTAAATTCCCAGCTTCTTAATTTTCCTTTCCTTTTTACCGGTGAATTCAGCAATAATCAGGAG
>CAYPPV010000088.1:0-6756 GCA_964412705.1 uncultured Pelolinea sp.
AGCGTAAATTCCGAACGAGACTGGAGAGCAAGAATTGCCTGTGAAAACATAGTCATGGGATGGGTATCCCTGGGCATGGCACGCAGCATATCGGCCACATGATACGGCAGGTCGCTCCGCTGGCGCCATTCCTCTTCCACTGCCAGGGCATCTTCCAGGGTAGGCATCTCACCAATTAAGAGCAGATAATACATTCCCCCAGCAAGCGGCAGGTCGCTTCCTTCCGCTTTCGGCAGTTTTTCCAGTATCTCATCCACGGAATACCCGCGGAAGTGGATGCCGTCGTAGGGATCCACATAGGATACATCGCTGATTAAAAGATTTGCTCCCCGCAGACCCCCAAAAATATGTTGAACCTTTAAATCCCCGATTTTGTGGTTGTTGTAACTCCGTGCAATTTTTTCGGCTCTCGACCTTGCAGCATTAATTTTGTCCTCTAATCTGTCATGCAGCCACATTGATTCTTCTTCCTTTCCAATTTTATTTACCGCTATCTGCGCGGCAGATAACCCCGTTCAGATGAAATCAGGTCAGCCCCATCTTTCACCAATCCAGAGATCTCCCGTATCCGATCTTCGGAAAACCTCTGTGTGGGGCCTGAAACAGTCAGCGCAGCGGCAATTTTGCCGCTCTGGTCAAATACGGGTGCTGCCACACCGGATGCCTCCAGTATCCATTCCCCTTTGCTAACAGCAAATCCCTGATTTCGTATTTTTTTTAGATTCTCCCACAGGGCCTCTTTATTCGTTATTGTTTCTTTGGTCATAGGAATAAGTTCTGTTTCATTCAATATCTGCTCCGCTTTTTCCTTCGCCATAAACGCCAGAAAGGCCTTTCCGGCAGAACCGGCATAAAGGGGTATCCGCCTGCCCACGCGCGCTACAATCCGTACAGTCTCCGGGCTTTCCAGGCGTTCCACGCATACCCGCTCATTTCCCTCAAGCACATACAAACTGATTGTTTCCCTGGTTTGCTCCTGAAGACGAACCATTACGGGGAGAGCCAGGGTGCGAACATCGGAAGATACCGTATAAATGCCGGCCCATGCCAGCACTTTTGATCCCATCATATAAGAGAGTGTCTCGGGATCCTGATTCAATATTCCAATATCCTTCATGTATGCCATCATACGCCCTGCTGTGCTGGACGACAGGCCTGTTTTCCGGCTCACTTCCCGGACACCAAGCACAGGTTCATCCAGGCTGAAACAGTCAAGAATGGAAACCATGCGGTCAATCGTCTGAATTCTCTCCGTCATTGTTGTCTCATTGTTTAGGACAGTGTCCCATTTGTGTTGTTATTATTTTAAGCAGATTATTAAAAATGTCAAGAGAGAAATGTCATATTGAAAATGTTAAAATTATCCAGCTCTCACTGAGGAAATACCATGAAATCACTGTTTACAACAATTCCTTATTTATCCGGGGATGGCATCGGGCCGGAAATCATGGCCACCGCCCGGAACGTGGTTGACCAAGCAGTACAGACTGCCTACCAGGATTCCAGAAAAATCGATTGGAAAGAAGTCCTCGGTGGAAAAACAGCTTTTGAGAAGACCGGAAAATGGCTCCCAGAGCAAACCTTGGAAGCGTTCCGCACACACCGAATTGGTCTGAAAGGACCTCTTACAACACCGGTCGGCGGCGGCATCCGCTCCCTGAATGTCCAGCTTCGTCAAGCACTGGATTTATTCGTCTGCCTGCGTCGTGTCCGCTGGTTTGAGGGGCTGCCCTCCCCCAACCGATACCCACAGGGGATTGATATCACAATCTTTCGCGAAAACACCGAAGATATTTATACCGGGATTGAATATGAAGCGGGATCCGAGCATATGAATGCATGGCTGAAAATGTATGAAAGGGAATTTCCGGAAGACTTTCAGCGGCTGCCCCATCCATATGAAAGCGGGATTGGCATCAAGCCAATCTCCAGGCCTGGCAGCCAGCGTTTTGTCCGTGCTGCCCTAAAATGGGCTGTTGACCACCAGCTGAGAAGAGTAACGCTGGTGCATAAAGGCAATATCATGAAATACACGGAAGGGGCTTTCAGAAATTGGGGATACGAAGTTGCTGAAAGGGAATTCAGCAAAGAAATATTCACCCAAATGCAATACCGTTCTGTTGCAGCAGAAAAGGGAAGCACCGCCGCCGATGAGCTAAAGAAACAGTACACTTCCAGCGGAAAGATCTGGATGGATGATGTTATCGCCGACGTGGCCTTTGAACAGCTCATCACAAACCCGCAGGCTTTCGACTTGCTTGTGGCAACTAATTTGAACGGCGATTACCTCTCAGACGCGGCTGCAGCCCTGGCAGGAGGCGTGGGCATTTCGCCCGGCGGAAATATTAATTTTGAAGAAGGCACGGCCATTTTTGAGGCCAACCACGGTTCAGCTGAAGGTCTGGCCGGCAAGGACC
Organism: uncultured Pelolinea sp.; assembly: GCA_964412705.1. GTDB lineage: Bacteria > Chloroflexota > Anaerolineae > Anaerolineales > Anaerolineaceae > Pelolinea. Next base: position 2,418 of record CAYPPV010000088.1, read on the forward strand.
AGGCCAATCCAAGTTCACTGATCCTGTCCACTGAAATGATGCTGCGGTTCATGGGCTGGGAAGAGGCCGCTGACCTAGTCTGGAACAGTGTACGCTCAGTGATCCAAAGCAAAAGAGTTACCTTTGACCTGGCTTCCCGGGTCAAGGGAGCAAAGGTAACAGGCACACAGGAATTCGCCCAATTAATTATTGATCATCTGCATTCATAATAAGGAATTTGATCCATGAAAGAACTTCAGAAGAAAACACGGAGATCAATAAATGTCGATGGAAAACCATACCATTTTTTCAGCCTGCCGGAACTGGCCAACCAACTAAAAAAGGATTTAAACAGAATCCCTTTCTCCATCCGTATACTCCTCGAAAACTGTCTCAGGAATCTCGGCCAGCCTGGATTTGATGAGAGGAATGTACGGAGTCTGCTAGAATGGGATCCCGCACCAGGCAGCCACCGCAATCCCGTACCATTCATACCCGCCAGAATACTGATGCAGGACTTCACCGGCCTTCCCGTTTTGAATGATCTTACAGCCCTGCGGGCGGCATTGAAACGCAGCGGGAAAGACCCGCACAGGGTGAATCCGGTTATTCCGTCGGACCTAATCATTGACCATTCTGTGCAGGTGAATGCTTATGGATGCCCGGAGGCACAAGCAGTCAACGAGAAACGGGAGTTTGATCAAAATTACGAGCGCTACCAATTTCTAAAATGGAGCGAAAAAGCATACAGGAATCTGAGCGTCCTGCCGCCCGGCCTCGGCATATGCCACCAGGTTAACCTGGAATACCTGGGACTGGTGATGTTCAAAAATGATGATAAAAATCTTGTTTATGCGGATACTGTTTTAGGTACGGACTCCCATACCACCATGATTAACGGGTTGGGCGTGCTTGGCTGGGGTGTCGGGGGAATTGAAGCGCTAGCTGCCATGCTTGGATATCCCAGCGAATTCCCCATTCCGGATGTCATCGGCGTCCATCTTTTCGGATCCCTGGCCGAAGATGTCACACCGACTGATCTCACACTCACACTTACCAGCCGTCTGCGCGATCTGGGCGTGGTTGGAAAGTTCGTGGAAGTATTTGGCGAGAGTATTGAACATTTACCAGTTGAAACGCGGGCGATGATCGCAAACATGTCACCCGAATCCGGTGCGACAGCCACTTACTTCCCGGTTGACCACCAAACCATCGATTACCTCAAACGGACAGGGCGCAAAGAAGAGCACGCACGATCCGTAGAAAAATATTTCAAGGAGCAATCTTTGTTCAGGGAAGTAGAAATGCCACTTCCGGAATATTCAGCCGTATTCGACTTCGATCTGAGCGCGGTTCTGCCCGTATTGGCCGGGCCGAAGCGCCCCCAGGATATTTTTCCGGTTTCCCTGGCTCCAGAAGTTTTTTCGGAATCTCTGGCATCACCTGTCAGCCACACCGGCTTTGGGCTGAATCAAAAAGAGAAGAAAATAACGGTCCAGGTCCGAGAACAAAAATTCAATATTTTCAATGGTATTGTGCTCATTGCCGCAGTTACTTCCTGCACAAACACATCAGACCCAAATGTCATGGTGGGCGCCGCCCTGCTGGCGCGGAATGCGGCAGAAAAAGGGTTAAAACCCAAACCCTGGGTGAAAACCAGTTTTGCCCCTGGCTCCCGTGCTGTGCCCAATTATCTCGCAAAAGCAGGCCTCATCTCTCCTCTCCAGGAACTCGGATTCCATGTTGTCGGGTATGGCTGCACCACCTGCATCGGCAATTCCGGACCTCTGGACGAAGCGATCAGCAAAGCCTTAATAGAAAATGAAATTGTCGGTGCAGCCGTCCTTTCAGGCAACCGGAATTTTGAAAGCCGAATTCACCCTCACATCCGAGCTAACTATCTGGCATCACCAATTATGGTCCTTGCCTACGCGCTGGCCGGAAGGATGAATTTTGATTTCCAGATTTCACCCCTTGGTTATGATGAATCCGAAAATCCTGTTTACTTGAAGGATATTCTCCCCGGTAAAGCGGAAATCCAGCAATATATTGAGAAATTTGTCTCATCTGACATGTATAAGGAAAACTACAGCAATCTATACGATGGAAATCCACGCTGGAATGAAATGAAAATACCTGACGGGGAAGTATTTCCCTGGTTCGAAGAATCCACGCTTATCCATGAACCGGATTTCCTGCTAAAAGATGATGGCCGCCAACACAGCACCGAGGAAATTATTGATGCGCATGTCCTGGCATATTTGGGAGATTCAGTAACCACCGACCATATTTCACCCGCCGGAAGGATTTCCCCGGACAATCCTGCGGGGAAATATCTTCAATCTAAAGGAGTGGAGCCGGACGATTTCATTTCTTTTGGAGCCAGGCGTGGGAACGATGAGGTGATGGTGCGGGGCACCTTCAGCAATCCAAGACTTCAAAACAAACTGACACCGGACAGGAGCGGCGGTTTTACAATCTTCTTCCCAGAAAATAAGGTTATGCCAATCTTTGACGCGTCGCAGGAATATATACGGGCGGGCATTCCCCTGGTCATCCTGGCCGGAAAAGCCTACGGGACCGGATCCAGCCGGGACTGGGCAGCCAAGGGCCCCTACCTGCAGGGTGTCCGCGCTGTTATCGCTGAATCCTTTGAGCGTATTCACCGCACCAACCTGGTATGCATGAGTGTGCTCCCCCTGCAATTTCTGGATGGGCAAAATGCAGAGACACTCGGCCTGGATGGAAGCGAACGCTTCACCATACAGGGCTTGAGCAAAATCCGGGAAACAGGCGGACGTTTAGCCGTTCAGGCAGTTAAGCCCGATGGGCAGAAAATTCTTTTTGAAACAAATGTTCGCATCGACACACCGCTTGAACTGTCCTATTTCCAGGCAGGGGGCCTGGCAAGGAAAGTGCTGGCAGACCTTGAGTCATAATTATCGGACCATTTTTAGAGACGGATGAGAATAAAGGCTCTATTAAGCTTTCTCCTATTAATTGTCATTTTCTCATCATCCTGTCAGGTTGCCCCAACACCAGAAACAACCCCATCACCTACCGCCGTAACGCCCGCGGCTAATTTTATACCGACCGGAACTCCGACAAAAGAGCCGCTTCCAATACCGGAACCAGTTCTTTCTTCTGAAAAAGCTTTTGAAAAAGACAGCCCTCTATGCCCGGAAAGTGAGGATCCTGGAACTTTTTCTGTTTTATGTTCCAATGGGGATTTGGTTATCAGGCAGGCGCCGGAAAGAAAAGCCCGCAAAATAAACTGGTACAGAGAGATTCCTACAGATGGGTTGGAGCATATCCAGATCAAAGCCACTATTCTCTCAATACCCGCAGAAGGTGTACCAATCGACGAAAACCAGTATGGTCTTTTCTATAAGGTTGGCCAGAACACCTTTCATGCTCTGCGAATCATGAACCAGTATTTCAGCTTCCAAAAATGGTTTGGGCAGGAAGAGATCAGAGTTGAGGAACGAACCAACTTTTCATTTTCACCCTTCCTGAATCCGGCGGAGCAGGAAAATACGGTTCAGTTGGACTGCTCGCGGCAGATCTGTGATTTATCCATCAATACTGAATTTGCCGGGAGAATTTCAATGGGTACAGCCAACGGCGTTTCTGCAGTGGGAATCTTTGCTTCTTCGGATTGGGACCAGCAGTTCGGTGAAGTCCATTTCGAATATTTTCAGATAACCTCCAATGAAAATAAAGATCCTGACAAAGAACCTTACTCACTTTCCGATCTCCTGAAAGGGGTTTCTGATATTTTTTCAAAAGCCGGTTTGAGCGGGGCGTTCAGCGATTTTGAAGAGGATGGTTTTCATTTTTCTCCAGTTATTCCATCTGCTAATTACGAAGCCAAGACAGGACCATCCCTCGCCGATATGTCTGTGGAAGTGACTGTCATCACGGAGATTAATCCGGAAAAAAACACCGGCCGCTTCGGCGGCCTGATATGCCGCTCCAGTTTGGAGGGCATGTACATGGCTGTCATCCGGGCAGACAGTACCTTTTCCGTGTACAGCGACACACCCAAGTTCCCTCTCACCCCGCGCATGGAAGGCAAATCTGAAGCGATTAATCATGGAACGCAAGAAAACCGTTTACGGCTGGACTGCATCGGAAACCAGATTGATTTCTATATCAACGAAGAATTGGTCGCTTCATTTACGGATAACCGCTTTGATATCAATTTTGGAAGGGGGGGATTGTTCACAAAAGCCGGCGGCCAGCCGGACCCAGATGCGATCATTTTCCGGGATTTCTCCATCAGAGAAATCCGATGAGCAAATTATTAAAGGAAGATTTAAATAATCACTTGAGTATTCCTTCAAAGTCCATTTTTCAC
>CAYPPV010000089.1:0-6746 GCA_964412705.1 uncultured Pelolinea sp.
AGACTGCATTGATTTGTTCCTCGGGTTTCCTTGGCAGAGCGTGTTCATCCAGGTTCCTGGTCCCGGTATCTCCTGAATTTTTGCATCCAGATAAAGATTTGATTGATGAAAAATTTGTGGCGTGCGAGATAAAAAGGAACAGACGAATTAATACCTGGACAGTGGATGATAGTGATGAGGCTCGGAAATATATTGAATGGGGAGTTACCGGTCTGATCACCAATGATCCAAATATTTTAAAACAATAAACCCGCACTTCGTTCTTTTTTAGTATGATTATGATATGAAGAAGAGAAAAGGCCAACAGCGCCTGTTGGCTTGTCTGATTGCATTTCTATTTATATCTTCCTGGATAAGTCCTGTATATGGACAGGATGAACCAGTTAGTGACCCTTCCTTAATTAAAGCCCGTGCTTTGATGAACCGGTTATCTCCGGCGGAAAAGATTGGACAATTATTTCTGATAACGATGGATGGTACTGATGTTGGAGAAAATTCTCCAATATATGAGCTGATCCAGAATTACCATATCGGTGGAATACTACTCAAGAGGGAAAACGATAACTTCTCCAATGACCCTGATGTATTAATTAATACAAGTGATTTGACCAAATCACTTCAGCAAATTGAAGCAGATGCTTCGAGCCGGTTTTTATCTGCTGATAATCCCTTAAGATTGCAAGAATATATACCTTTGTTTATTGGAATAAATCAGATGGGGGACGTATATCCAGATAATCAAATCTTAGGTGGATTAACCCCCATTCCTTCTCATATGGCCATTGGCGCAACCTGGAATCCGAAATTGGCAGAAAATGTAGGAGAAATCCAGGGAAGCGAACTTTCCTCCTTGGGCATCAATCTTATATTCGGCCCATCTCTCGACATTTCAGATAATCCCGTCATGGATGGAAGGGACGATCTCGGAGTAAAAACCTTTGGTGGTGATCCTTTCTGGGTTGGTACAATGGGAAAAGCTTTTATCAAGGGTCTGAAGGAAGGAAGCGGGGGACAACTTGCAGTTATCACGAAAAATTTCCCAGGCCGGGGGGCTTCTGACCGTTTGCCGGAAGAGGAAGTTGCGACTGTTCGAAAATCTCTTGAGCAATTGAAGCTGATTGAATTGGCTCCCTTTTTCCGGGTAACGGATACTGTGAATACCTCCCCTGATTCAATGGCGGATGGATTGCTCATCAATCATATCCGGTATCAGGGATTCCAGGGAAATATCCGGGCAACGACGAAGCCGGTCAGTTTTGATCAGGCTGCGGTTAACCAGCTCATATCATTGGAACCTTTCAGTACCTGGAGAGAAGCGGGGGGGATTCTTGTTAGTGATGATCTTGGCAGCCAGTCTGTTGAAGAATTCTTTAATTCAGCCGGAACTTACTTTGACGGCACGCAGATTGCACGAAATGCATTTTTAGCGGGCAATGACATTTTGTATATAGACGATCTGATTTCAACTGGAGATGGTGACAGATTTGCCACCTATAAAAAAGTCATCGAATTCTTTATCCAGAAATATCTTGAAGACCAGGTATTTGCTGAAAGGGTCGATCAGTCTGTCCTTAGAATCCTTGCTTTGAAATTTGACCTTTATCCTGATTTCGAAATAGAATCTTTGTTTCCAGAGATTACTCGAATAAATTTGGAAAATTCAAATGAAACTGTATTTGAAGTTGCACGAAATGCGGTTACACTGATTAGCCCCAAGTTAGACCAGTTGGCAGAAACTGTCCCTGACCCGCCGGCATTAAATGAAACCATTACAATATTTTCAGATACTTTATCTGCATCACAGTGTACGGATTGTTCAACACAAGAGGTAATTTCTGTTAATAGTTTGGAAAACGCAATTCTCTCGCTTTACGGACGCCAGGGGAGCGGCCAGGTGTCGGAAAGAAATATTTTTTCATATTCTTTCACAGAACTCAATCAGTTTTCAGAAAATCCTATCAATAAACCGGATCTGGAAACCAATCTATCCAAATCAGAATGGGTGATTTTCGTTGTCCACCAAATAAATCAGGAGATTCCGGATTCTACCGCTCTAAAAAATCTTTTATCTCTCAGGCCAGAAGTTCTCATAGATAAGAAAGTGATTGTATTTGCATTTGGACCTCCCTATTATTATGATGCCACGGAAATTTCCTACTTTTCAGCCTATTATGGCTTGTTCAGCAAAACGCCGCAATTTTTCGAGGTGGCTGCGAGAATATTATTCCAGGAAATCACACCTCAAGGATCCTCTCCGGTGTCAATTCAGGGAGTCGCGTATGATTTAATCACCATGACTTCCCCGGACCCGGAGCAGGTAATTGAACTTTTAGTTGACCTGGAGATGCAGGAGGACCTGGTAGATACAAATGCGGAAGAATCCGGGGAAGAAGGTGAGTTTACTGCATTTAGGTTGGGGGGTATTCTTCCTGTAAGAACCGGTGTAATCTATGACCACAATGGTAATCCTGTTCCTGACGGTACAGTAGTTCGCTTTATGCTAAACCTTACTGGAGAAAATATTACGATTCAACAGATTGAATCTACTACAACCGAGGGGGTAGCAAGGGCTTTGATTAAACTTCAAAGCCCCGGTTTACATGAGATCAGAGTATCCAGTGAACCAGCAATGAACTCGCAGATTCTTCTCGTGGATATTTCTGAAGAAGAAGGAGCAATCATCAGTGCGATTACGCCAACCCCAATACCGACTATTTCAGAGAATGGAACTGAAGAAACTCCTGTGATGCCAATTGATGAAAAGGTTGAAGAACAAAATGAGAACAGTAAATTCTTGGAATGGATATGGGTATCGATAGTCTCGTGGGTGAGTGGAGCAGCTGTTTATTCTTTATCAAAAAGCATCAAGCCGACCGTGATGCGCGGATATCTTAGTATGGTGTTTATTTTAGGCGGGTTAACAGCAGGATTGTGGATAGTATCCGGGCTTCCGGGGAGTTTTTCGAGAGTTGGTTTGACTGGTTTTGCTGCTCTAACAGCGATAAATCTTATCGGCGGTCTTATTGCAGTATTGATTTTTTGGGGGTTAAATAGAATTTTGGGACTGCGAAAAAATTCTAGATAAGAACGATAATCAAACCAATAATCGTGATAGCAGCCGCGACCATGGCAAGGGGTTTGATTTTCTGCTTACTGATGATTTCAAGAAAAGTGAAATCATTCTGCATGGGGCTTTCGATGACATTGCTTTTCCCGGTAAAAAAGTCTTTTAGTTGGGTCATGCTCTGAGGTCTTTCATCTGGGTGTAAATTCATTGCCCACTGGACAGCCCGGTCCATTTGTATGCTTATTTTCGGATTAATTTCCCGGGGAGATTTTTGAACATCTTGTCGGATAAACCGTTCTCTTGCATCGCTTGGAGGAGTATTTGTTAGCAGGTGATATAAAGTGGCACCAAATGAATATATATCGCTGCGTACATCCGTATGTGAACTGTCTCCACCATATTGTTCAATAGGCGTATAAAGTGCTGTGCCTTGGCCGTGAATAATCGTCACAGTCATCTCTCCGGGCGCAAGTATTTTTACGAGGCCGAAATCAACCAGTTTGAGCAAACCATTTGGAGTCAACTTAAGATTGCTCGGTTTGATATCCCGGTGCAAAATTGGCGGATTCTGGGAATGAAGATAAATCAATGCGTCAGCTAATTGATTTGCCCATTTTCTAATTTCCTTTTCGCTGAGGAATTTCCCCTGATGTTTCGCTTTCAGCATCAACGTTCTCAGATCATCGCCTGGTATGTAATCCATCACCAGGTAATCCCTATCTTTGATGGAAAAGAAATCGGATACTTTTGGTAGATTGGGATGGTCTAGGCGGGCTAGAATTGTTGCTTCCTGTAAAAATTGTTTGCGAGCTTCTGCCAGCAAATTCTTGTCAAGACTGTAATCGTGCTCAACTTCTTTCAATGCGCATTGACGCCCTTTCAGGCGCATATCATCGGCGAGGTAAATACTGCCCATACCACCCTGTCCGATCACACGTTTTATCTTGTATCGGCTTCTTAGAATGTCTCCGGATTTAAGTGGTTTTGGCATAATCGTTATAGAGTCTTAAAAAATCCAATTTGCTATATTATACTTCTTGAGGGTAAAGGGAACATGAAGGAACAACAAAGCGAAACTCCTTTGTTAATAGCTTATGAAGGTCCGCTTGGAGGAATGAGCTGGCCGATCAATAATAAGCTGACAATTGGCCGGGATTCGAGATGCAATATCGTAATAGATGACAGGCAGGTTTCTCGTTGGCATGCAGAAATAAAAATCAATGACCAGCAGGAAATATTTGTCAATGACCTCGAAAGCAAGAATGGGACATATGTTAATGGTGTATTGATTGACAGCGGGAAAGAACTTCATGATGGGGATGAGGTGAAGATCGCGCTCATTCAGCGCTTTGTTTTTGTAAGTTCTGATGCTACGATTCCTTTGGAAAAATTTCCTCTTCAAGAAAAAAGGGGGACCAAAGAGAAAAAATTATTGATTGATCTGAATGCCAGAAGAATTTGGATTGGGGATAAAGAATTATCTCCACCTTTATCTGTGTCTCAATATAATCTATTGCAGCTGCTTTATAAGAATGAAGGCACAGTTGTCGGAAGAGAAGAAATCATTGATGCTGTTTGGGGGAAGGAAGAGGCAATCGGGGTCACAGATCAGGCAATTGATGCGCTCGTCCGCAGGCTGCGCTATCGCTTAAAAAAGACGGATCCCACTCATGAATATATCGTAACTGTCCGTGGAGTGGGATTCATGTTCGAAAATGCGAGTTACGAGCGCTGAGATTTACTGCTCACCCTTTTTCATTTTTTCAAGCATAGAAAACCTCAGAACAGTTCTGTGGACCTTCTTTAATTTTTCTGCCAATTCCTCTCTGGTGCCACTTCCATCAGATTGGATAATTACATGATTAATTGTAGAAATGAATTCTGGAGTAATTTTTTCAATATTTGCTTTAACCTTTTCCTCAAGCTGATTTTGATCCTCAAAGTCCAGCAATTCCTCAAGAAGCTGAATTTCTTCTGAGGGGGCTGTTGCGCGTTCAATGAAGACCATTACCTGTTCAAGTTTATTTATCCTTTCAAGGTTGCCTGATTTTCTCGCATTTTTCAGCTCGTTTTCAAGGTTTTGAATGAAAAAGTCATTGATGGCATCCGTATTCTTCATAATGGCTTTTTCGATATCCTCAGCGTCTAGGATTTTCTCTAATACTTTTCTTGAATGCTGGAATTCCGCCTGCATTTTTTTATCAATTTCCTCAGTTATTTCAAGCAGGGTTTCCCGCAGTTTTTCTAATTTTTCTCTTTCTGATTTTTCGCTGGTTTGATCGATTTTTTCACTTAATAACTGGAAAAAGGAATAATCTAACCCGCTTCTTGCAAGGCTCGCCATTGTTGATATTTGGATTTCATTTTCAGCTTTGAGGAATAAATCCAGCAGTTTTTCTCTTGTAAGGCCCTCCTTTCCGGCTTCCTGAAGTTGTTTGATTGCTTTTTCCGTATCTTTGGCCTGGGAATAAATTTTCTTTCCTGTTTTTGTATTTTCAAAAAGCTGCTGCTGCAGTTCTAATAATTTTTCCTGGGATTCCTTATCTCCCTGTGCGACTGAGGATTGAACAATGCGGGATAGTAATGTGAAGAAGTTCACATCAATTAATGGTTCTTCCTGTTTGATAATTTCAACCCTCTCCTTACTTGAGGTGCCAAGTAGTCGTTCAATTAAAGCGATTCTCTTTTGCTGGTTTTCAATCATCTCCTTGGTAATGCCATCCGCCTCCAGGATCTTTTCGATAAGTGTTTGGTATGTAAGCATGGATTGTGGTTGAAGCAGGTAAGCCTTTCTCTTTTCCTGTGGGAGTTTATCCAGAATCCGATTGATAAGGGGTCCGATTTCCTGTTCCTGCTCATTCACGGTTTTATTCAGGTCGGGTGGAAAAAAAGTAAGCAGAAGTTCTTTTTCAGGGTCATGATAAACAATCGGAATCGCGACCATCCCCCGGTATCCGCAGGAGGGGCACTGCATAAAATTGACAGCATTGGTAAGCAATTTCTGTTTGGCTAATGGATCTTGTGAAACGTCAAATACCTGCTGAATATCTATTATTACTGGTTGTTTGCAATTTGGACAATTCGTCTGAGTTTTTGGCATTGTTACCTTTCAAATTCTTTTTCTGCCGGGAGAGAAAAGCAAATCCTTGCTCCCGATTTATATTGTGGATCAATCCACATTTTTCCTTCGTGCGCTTCAATAATTGATTTCGCTAAATACAATCCCAATCCGGCCCCCTTCTTACTTCTCATGGCTGCTTCCGATCGGTAAAAACGGTCAAAAATGTAAGGCATATCCTGAGGAGCTATTCCCTCGCCCTGATCGCTCACGCAGACGATAATCTGACCCTTTTTTATTTCACCGGTTATCAAAATTTCTCCGCTATCGGAATATTTAAGTGCGTTGGAAATTAAGTTGTTGATTACCTGTTCGATCCTTGATTCATCCGCGAGAATGGTGGGAAATTCTTTGGGAAAATCATAGCTAATCTGATGCCTTTCAGTTTGGGTTTGGAACCGCTTAGCCAACCTCTCAACAGTTTTGGGAAGATCGAATTCGGATTTTTTCAGAGCAACACCACCCGCCTGCAGGCGCGTTGCATCAAGCAGATTTTCAATTAATTCACTTAATCGGTCCGCCTCCTCTTCAATGATACCCAGGCTTTCATTTAAGAAATGC
>CAYPPV010000090.1:0-6631 GCA_964412705.1 uncultured Pelolinea sp.
AAATGGATGTTTCCTGGTATTTTTAATTTTCAGCATTGCATTTCTCAGCGCCTTGTTCAGGTTTTGCTTATCCATTAATTCTGTAAAAATACACGCTGGATATACCCCAGCTCATCAGCATCCTTTTCATTGTTATCAATTCCAGTCAATGCGCACAAGAATGATGCGCCCATTTCTGCGATTAATTCTTCTTTTGAGTATTTGATCGTATCGCTGCGGTTGGCTTCGGCAATACCCTCGCGGTGCAACCTGGAAGCATGCCCGGTTGAATGCACCAATTCATGAATCTTTGTAAGTTTCCTCATACAGATAACGTTTTTTCTGGTGATGTATAATAAAATCAATCGAAACCAGATGGAAGAATACATCATCTCTTGCGGGATTATTTATCATTTGATTAATGCGAATAATTGGAGGAAAAATGAACGACACAAATTCTAAACCAATGGAACAGCCAAATGTAAAGACCCGCAAGAAAAAGGGCTGCGGATCAACCGTATTGATAATAATTATCGTGACTTGTGTGTTAGTTTCGGTGGGTGGTTATTTAATTTATGACCAATTTGTGAAAGAACCAGAGGGGTTGGAAGTTTCCGTGGACTTGCCTCCGTTGGCTTATAAAAACGAGACTTTACCCATAACTCTCTCATTGAAAAATATCGCTAAAAAACCGATAACTGTCACTCAAATACAGCTTGGCAAGCCCCTGCTGAAGTTTTTACATTACAATAGCAGTTCAAAAAATCTTGAGGGCCCAGAAGATTATCCAGATTATATGGCTTACCAATCAGATCTAACGATCGAGCCCGGCAATTCCACAGATATTGATCTGGAATTTAGAGCAGATAAAAAAGGCTTTTTCACGGGAGATATCGCTGTTCTATCCGGCAACCGCAGGATCACTAAGGAAATCAATGGCCTGATCGTGGGGGATCTGCTGTATGAAACTGAATTTTCCGAACCTGACAGCAATTGGACCACATTCAGTAATGAAGACACATCACATTCTTATGAAAAAGGAGAATATTGGATTAAATTACTAACTGAGATGGTGACAACCTGGGACACATTTGATATCGGCGATTCAGATGTTATTATGTCTGTTGACACTCGGGTTGAAGTGCCCTCCGGAGATGGTTTCTATGGTCTGGTCTGCCGTGAACAAAGCGCTAAAACTCAGCGGATGGTTTTCCTGGTGGTTAGCGAAGATGGCTACTTCAATATCCTTAAAGAAGAAGGTGAGGAGAGCTTATCATTAATTGACGGATGGCAGTATTCCGAGGAATTGGCTAAAAGCGAACCAGAGAACATCATCGCAGGGTGTTCCGGAAACAGATTCTGGCTGGGGTATGATATGAACTTTTTAGCACAAGCAACTGATGAGACTGAAAACCCGTTTACATCCGGTAATGTTGGAGTTGTGATTGGTAATTATGAAGGGGGATCGGATTTCACTGTTGCTTTTGATAATTTCAAAGTGTATAAGCATTAATAAATTTTATTTTACAAAAAAATTCAATTTTACTTATTATCTTCGAACAAACAGCTCTTTATTTTATTTCGAGTCGCCTTTCCCGCGGATGCAATTGCGGACTTGACAACTCTTAATCAGATAATTGGTTATTCGAATTCTCGAGTAATTTATATCCTTCTTTAAATATCTTCAAGCAGGCATTCACCGCCTTGGGGTCAAACAGGGTGCCCTTGTCCTTTTTGATCTGCGCCAGCGCTTTTTCAATGCCCAGCGCCGGGCGGTAGGGGCGGTGGGAGGACATGGCTTCCACAGCATCCGCCACAGCTAAAATTCGGGCTTCAGGCATTATTTCATCGCCCTTGAGACCCTGCGGGTAACCGGAGCCGTCCATCTTCTCATGATGCTGGCGGACCATCTCGGCAATCGGCCAGGGGAACTCGATCTCCTTCAGCAGGTCAAACCCGGTCTGGGGGTGGGTTTTGATGATTTCGTATTCAAGTTCAGATAGCTTTCCCGGCTTGCTGAGGATTTCAGCGGGAATCTGAATCTTGCCCAGGTCATGGATGAGCCCCGCCATTCTGATCCCTTCCACCCGCTCATCAGGCAGTTTCATCTCGCTAGCGATGGCAACAGCCAGGTCAGCCACCCGCTTCTGGTGGCCAGATGTGTAGGGGTCGCGCGCTTCAACGGTGGCCGCGATGGTATGGATAGTGCCATTCACGGTTTTCCTCAAGTCCTGCAATAATTGGATCTTGTTCCAGGCGGAAGACAATTGGCTGGCAAAGGCGGTGGCAGCCGGAATATCTTTCCGGGTCAGGATCTCTGACTGTATTGAGAATACACCAATGACCTGATCTTCTACGATAAGCGGAGCAGCAATGCTTTTCGGGACACGCAAGATTTTCATAATTTGGGCGGAGAGCTTTTTTGCCGGCTTTGGCAATATCTGCCGTATGGTCGGCTCTGGATCATCTGCAAATTGCATCTTTTTCTCCCTGACCACTTTCCGGTACACATCAACCGCATCGATAGGGAAAGAGAAGCCCTGGTGTTTAACCCCAACCAGCTTCTCGGCTGCGGATAACAACGCGGGCTCGTGGCTCAAATATTTTACGACCAGCTTGTCCTGTGTTTCATCCAACGGGAAAAGCGTACAGGAGATATCAAGCTGTTTGAGTTCATTGGCGACCGCGTCGAATATCTCCTCCTGTGTCCGGGCAGTTCCCATGGCAACCGCCGCCCGGTTGAGGGCGTTCAGCAGCTGTTCCGAGCGCACCCGCTCGCTGATGTCCTCTCCGGAGCTTAATAAACCAATATAGTTTCCTTTTTCGTCCCGTAGAAGTGTGTTATGCCAGGCGATGATCCTTTCTTCTCCGGACTTGGTCAGCACCGGGTTTTCATGAAATTCAACGGGCTCCATATCGCCGGCGATGATTTGCTTGAAAACCCCCATGATTTCCTTTCTATACCGTTCAGGTATACAGGTATCGAACCAATTCCGGCCGATCAGCTCACCGCTTTGATAACCCAGGAGCTGGTTACCCTTTTTATTGATGAGGGTGATCTCTCCTTTCTTGTTAAGCGCTACAAAAATTACTCCAGCGATATCCAGATATTTTTGTGCTCTATGCTTTTCTCGGCGTACCGCCTGCTCCGCTTCCACCAGCTCGGTTACATCCTGGCCGAAAGACTGGCAGCTGGTCATCTGCCCTTGATCATCAAAAAACGCGTGGAAAGTGTAGTGCATCCAGTGGAACTTGCCGTCATATCTTTTGGTCTTATGGCTAAATATTTGTATCGGCGACTCTTTGGTGAGCGAAGTGATGATTGAATTTACGAATTCTCTATCCTGCTCGGGGATCGAGTATTGCATGTTTGTACCGACCAGTTCCTCAGGCGTTTTTCCGTAAAATTCACAATACCCCTGGTTTGCAAATGTGATCGTCCCGTCGGGCAGGAACCTGGATATTAACCCGGGTGAATATTCAACAATCGAATGGTACAGTTCCTCGCTCAGCTGCAGTTGTTTATGTCTTTCTTTCAGTTGATCGTGCAGGCGCGCGTTCTCAATCGTCCCGACCAATTGATTTCCGATCGCTTCCAGCAGGTTCAGATCCTTTTGTGAGAAGGCGTTTGTCCTGGTCAGGTTATCAACATAAATGATGCCAAACAAACTCTTTCGGAATATGAGCGGAACAGAAATTTGGGATTTTGCATTGCCGGGACTTGGCATGCCGCTCATCTTGAAACCAGGACCATCCGAGAAGTTATTGATCAAAACTGGTTTTTTAGCGAGAAAATTTTTTCCAGCTCGGCTGCTGCCATCAACCTCAAATTCAAGCCCACTAATATGGTTATCAGTGAAGCCTGCCCAAGCCTTAATTTCAAGCACTTTTCTTTCTTCGTCATAAAAAAAGATCGAGCAAGCTTCAGCGGCGGGAATAACTTCTACAATTTGATCCGCAATGAAAAACATAAGTTCATCCAGCTTGGTCTCAGCGCTTGCCATACGGCCAAAATCCGACAGGGCTTTTAATTCTCGCATCGTTTGCTCGCGCTCGGTAATGTCAAGGAGAGAAACCACGCTTTGCTTTGTGCCTGGAATCAAGTCCACATAGAGAAGGATATTTCTGATAATGCCCTCCCTGTTGACGAATCGAAATTCATATTTCTTTGGAGCAGTATCCGGATCAATTCGCCGCTGCTGATGATAACTTCGCATTCTTTCCAGATCACCAGCCGCAACAAACTCGGTCCAGCTCATCTTGCCTGTCAATTCTTCTTTGGAGTAGCCGGATAAATTTTCGAATTCCGTATTTACCATTGAGAGGGTAGTATCTTCCTCGATGATGGCAGTTGCCACTGGTGTGGTCTCAAAAATGGCCTTTTGGTATTTCTCGCTCTCTTGCAGGTTTTGCATTACCTGCCTGATATTTTCCTCAAGCTTAATGCTATGCAGGGCAAACGCGATGTCGCCGGCAACTTCCTCAAACAGAGAGAGTTCTTCATCATTGGCATTGGTGCCTGCCGCATAAGAAACCGAAAGAACCCCATAGATTTTTTCAGCATATTCCAACCGGGCAATCACGCGGCCCTTATCGGGATATTTATCTGTGATGGGACAGTCAGCGCAGGTGGAAGATGGATCATCAATTTCCAGCGGGCCTGGCTGCAACAGCGCTTGGCGGACACAGGCAGGGAAGTTGTCCCGCTTCAGCTCTTTCAGCAGGGGTGTGAAGCCCTTGCCTGAACCGGATTCGGCGCAGTCCAGAAATCCGCCGTGGTCATTCAACAGCATGATCCAGGCTGTGGAATATTCACGCGTCTCTGTAAGGATATCGCAGACTTTGTGGATCAATGCAGCGCGGTTTTTTTCATGGGCGATGAGCTGGTTGACCTTACGGATGCGTCGCAGAATGAGGTTAAGGCGGTTTATTTGCTCCCAGGATTGTTTTTTGAAAAAGCCGTTTTTCTGGCTGGGTTCAGCCTCGTGCGCCTGCAGCTCAGCAAGACGCTTTTGCAGGGCTTCAATGTCTGCCAATAATTGAGCCTTAGTTTTCTCACTCATACGTAGACCTTATGATTTCTATTTTTTCATAAAAAAGCACGTATAGATTTCCAGGACTCTATTTTCCGTATTGAAGGGCGGAACGTTTTATTATAGTATGAATAATGTGGTTTTTGAGCCACCTCCCGCGATTTGGGTGCTGCTATGAAAGCGCCCCTGCCAAATTGCTAAACTTGAAGTAAGAGCCCACCAGGTTCAGCAGAGGAGGAACGCTTACGTACTCATTTTTCCCTGGAATAGACTTGCATCTCAAGCACACCTGCATGGTGCTGATGGATGCCAAGGGGGCGGCTATGGATAAAGGCGCAAATCCAACCAGGAAATTGGAGAATATCTTCGGGAAAAGGTACCAAAAAAGACCTGTGCGGCATCCAGGGAAATGCGCGGCCCGCGCTAGCCTCTGCGCCATCGGGAGTGGATGGTCAACCAGCGCGCAAAAGCCAGGGAAATAAAACAGTCACCCGGCACCATCAGTCGGGAGATAAACCGAAACAGCGGAAAGAGCGGCTATTGGACATTTTCAGCCAGCCAGCGGGATTTGCGCTGCTAACCGGGATCCTTCAGTCGCTACGCTCCTTCAGGATGACATTGACTAGCATGTCATTCTGAACCCGAAGGGTGAAGAATCTAGCCCTAACCGCGCTCCTAATTGCAGGGTACGCACTTGCATAGTTTTTCATCCCAGCACTGCGCCGCCGCCCCCATTACAGGGCATCCGTTGGCGGGCGGCTGGCAGGCAGGCAGTGTTTCCTCCTGCTCTTCCTCCGCTTCCGGTTCCTCTTCCGGCGTACTGGCGGGAATGATTTCCACACTGTCCAGATCGCCGAAGAAATCCACGCCGCCCACCCACACCCAGCAGGGATCTTCCAGTTCAGCCGGCGCGACCTGGTACCAGGTCAGGTTGATATTCCTGCCCACCACCTCAACCGTATCATTCGGCTGGAATGAGGTGACCGCCACGGAACTGCTAGCCGGCTCCAGGCGGCAGTCCAAAACGCACCTGAAAACCACATAGGGGTAGGCCGGCAAGGGGATACCGGTTTCATTCTCATAAGCGCCCAGGTCGCAGGCCGGACCGCCGGGGCGTGAAATGCCCCGCTGGTCAACGGACACGGCCGCGCCGCCGATTGTGGTGCAGTCTGAAGCTTTGTCCATGGCCGGGCTGCCGGTTTTCAGGGCGTGCGTGTCGGTCGGGCCGCCGTAATTTGCTAGAACATCCAGCAGCGGATCATCCGTCAACGGGAAGCCCGTACAGCTGGCATCGGAATCCATGTTTTCGCCAAAGGCTGATAAACCCCCGGCGGAGATGAGGCAGTCCGATCCGGAAGGATTCAGCGCTACGATGGAATTCTTTATCTGCAGCGAGCCGCCGCTGGCAGCGATGCCGCCGCCGGCAGGAGCGCTGTTGTATGCCACTGTGATGTGGTTGGCCTGCAGCAGACCGCCCGGAGATGTATCCCCGACCAGCGCCCCCATATTAAACAGCCCGCCGCCGGAATCTGTCGCGGTATTGGCTGAGAAGGTGTTGTTGGTGAGCTCGGTATCCCCGCCAACCGAGGACAGGCCGCCGCCGCGGAAGGCAATGTTGT
>CAYPPV010000091.1:0-6482 GCA_964412705.1 uncultured Pelolinea sp.
CACATAATAGAAAATAATGGTAAGCCGGGAATTAAAACGAATAAAGTGCTGAAAACGATAATCGCAATATACAGTCCATAAAAAATCGGAGCATCATCGCGCCGCTGATTGAGTCCGCGCTCCCATCCGAATGCCTCCGTCACAGCATAAACAGTTGACAGCGGTAGAACGATAGCCGCCAGGATTGAAGCCCCCATTAATCCTGCTGTAAACAACAATCCCGCCCACCTCCCAGCCAGAGGAGCCAGAACCATTGCTGCGTCGGCAGCACTGTCTACCCTGATACCTGCCTGAAAAAGTGTTGCACCCGTGCAGATAATTATAAAAGCCGATACGAGATTGCCCCATGACGCCCCGAAAATGACATCCGCTTTTGTTAAAGGATAATTTTCAATATCCACGCCCTTATCAGCTACGGATGCCTGCATATAAAAAATTGCCCAGGGCGTGATCGTAGTGCCGATGGTAGCAAGTACATCAAGTAAGTAACCTTGATTAAGTTCGATGGTTGGATTGATTGCAGATTTTATTATTTCATTGAAATCAGGTTTCAAAATATAGGCAGTCGCAATGTAGCTTAATGCTGCAAGGCTGAGGACTAAAAGAAATTTTTCCACATATTTATACGTGCCTCTGAGTACAAAATACCCGATGAACAGCGATACGACCGGAACAATGATGAATCGGCTGATCCCCAACAGCTCTCCTCCCGCCGCGATTCCCGCGAACTGAGCGATGGTGGTACCGAGATTCGCGATAAGAAGGCACAGCATGGCAAATACTGTCACCTTGACTCCAAACCGCTCCCTGATTAAATCAGCAGTGCCTTTGCCCGTAACCGCACCCAATCGTGCGGCGATTTCCTGCACACCAATTTCACCGATTGTAACAAGCAGAATGATCCATAAAAAACGGTATCCATAATAGGAACCCACTCGTGAATATGTGGCAATCCCGGGCGCATCGTTGTCCGCAGAAGCGGTGATCAACCCAGGGCCAATTACAGATAGATACAAAAAAATACGGCCAAAGCAACTTTTATTTTTAAATTTCTCCTGCATAATCCTCCTTTAGAAGAACCTTGGAAGTCTTTTTTTATAAGCAGTCGGCAGGACAGAATCAATCGCATCATCCAGCGTGACGATACCCAACATCTCTCCTGTTTCCTCATTCACAACCGGTAAAGCGAGGAGGTCATATTTCGCCACCAGATACGCGACTTCACTTTGCGGGGTTTCAGGTGATACCGAAATCGGATCCCCGTCCATCAATTGGTCAATCGCTGTCCCAGGTGAAGCCATGACAAGATCGCGCAGGTATATCACCCCACACAAGCGTTTATTTTCTTCAAGAACATACACGTAATACATTTCCTCAACATCATGGGCATCTTCTGATGAACGCAGAAATTCAATTGCTTCGCCTGCAGTCAAGCCTTTGTTGATCCATGCGAAATCCGTGGTCATAATCCCGCCGGCTGTGTCTGATGGGTAATCCAGGAGCGTACGGATATCTTCCGCTTCTTCCTCTTCCATCAATTTCAGGAGCTCGTTGCTTGTATCAGCCGGCATATCGGAAAGAAGATCCGCCGCTTCGTCCGGTTCCATTTCCTCAAGAACATCAACCGCTTTTTCAATATCCAGTTTGGATAGCACCTCAATTTGGGTTTTCACCGGGCTTTCCTCCAGCGTATCGGCAAGAATTTCATTGGTCATTTCCTCTACTAAAGAATGACCGGTTGGCCTGTCAAGGTCGCTCAAAATCATTGCAATATCTGCAGGAGGAAGCTTGCTGATTTTTTCCCGCGACTTGTTCAACCGCAGCGGATCCTTTTCTTCAACATATGCCACATCCTTCCATGCGATCACGTTCCTAGCAAATGATTTGTTGAAAATTTTCCCAATACCTTCGGCAATCCTCTCCAACCCCATCCTCCTCAATAATCCCAGATTGCTGACATCCACGCCTGTGATCACATACCCATCCTTCATATACGCAATCTGAATATCATTGACCCGAACCACTCGCCGACCTTCCACATCAACAATTTGATGATCAAGGACCTGTTCTTCCAGCCATAACTCAGATCCCTTCAACGAATATGGTTCAAACTTCTCATAGGGTACTTTTAAAGTGATGCTCGGGTAGAGACTGCTGATCTGACTGGATGGAATTGCTTCCGTTTTCCCCTCATTGTTTTGTATTGCAACAGCTAAAATAGGAGTAACGGGTTTATCGGCAAGGCCCACCAGAAGATCATCGCATCTGCCAATTTTTTTTCCCCATGCGTCCCATACTTTTTTATTCACGATTTCGCTAATATAGAACATGTTCGCCTCCGAGATTGACTTTTAATCAAAAACCCCCGGCTCTCTGTTCCAACTGCAGGCGCCGAGGGTTGAACAACCGTATTAAATACGCCGGTTGCTAAATCTTACCTCCCGGTGATGCATGCTTAATTGGATAAAGAGCCGCCAAGCGTCTAGGGTCCGGATCTAGGTCGTTCGAATATTCTTCGCTCATTGTTTCTCTTTCAAAATATGAGTTTACACCCCGTACCAGGATTGCGTCAAGCTTTTTATCCAAAAAACCTGCACGAATTATTTTTTTCCACCCAGGCTGGAGACTTTCCCCAGCATGGTTACGCTCTGCTTAATGGCTGGAGTGCCGAAATATTCCACGCTCCCCACGCCGGCGATGGTCACGTCCAATTCATCCGTAACCCACAGCTGCACGGAACCGACGCCGCTCAACGTGACCCTGGCTGTTCTGGATTCCAGGTCATGCCCGCTGAAGTTGCCCGCCCCCGCCAATATGACCGTCTGGTCTTTTACTTTCCCGTCTATGCGCACCTTGCCGGCCCCGGGGATTTCTGTGCGCAGGGAATCCGCCCGCAAATTCATGACTTTCAAATTGGAGGCACCGATCAGCTTCAAATTGAAATCATCGGTCTTTATGTCCGATACCTCAATTTCCGCCGCGCCAGCGACTTCCAGCTCATTGAGCTCATTTACAGTAATATGGATCCGGATTCCCTGTGATGACAGGAAATCAAATCCTGCGCTGATTTTTTCAACCCAGTCCCGGCCGATATCAATCACAAGCTTCCCATCTCTGACATTGGTTGTAATCCGGCTGATTGCAATCTGGCCGCCTTCCATCTTTACCTCTTGTTCTTTCCCCTGTATTACAAATAATTTCCCGATTCCGCGCATGCTGATGCTGGAAAATGCGCCCAGTTCTCTTGTTTCAGAAATTCTCTCCGCCATTTCCATTCTCCTTAAATAAGGTTTGTTTATTCAATATACGAGGATCGAACAATTTGGTTACTTAAATCCAAAAAGCACAGCTTCCCACTGTGCTTTTCATCAAACAAGTATATTATCGGATTCCGCGCAGTGCCCCGGTGATGCCCGCCCCTGCCAGCCCGAATAGTCCGAGGATCGCTCCCGCGATCAGGGAAACGACCAGGCTGACCACCCAACCGATGATGACGGTGCCGATAGTCTGGGGCCACTCGAGGTCCAATGCCTCTTTCGCGGCAAAAAACCATGCGACCAAACCGGCAATACCTGCCAGGAAAACAACAGGGGCGGTTACACAGCTGACCGCTGGCCCGGCAAGGCCGATAATTCCAAGAAATCCGATGGCGTTCCAGACATAGGCAAGGCCCAATGTGCGCACCATTTCTTCAAAGGTGACTTCTGCGTTGAAGAAGGTTTTTCCGGCCCATGTAATCACAAATGCGCCCAGCGCAAAACCAGCCACAGCGAAAATGGCTGCACCAATTGCGCTCAAGATCCAGCGTCCGCCGATTGCCTGAGCCGCCGGTGCGCTGGAACCGAGTGCCCGGAGCAGGGAAACGACCGCAACAATAAACCACGCAGTGGGCGTGAAGGATGCGTCATCTTCTACCTCCCGGTACACTTCTTTCCTGA
Source organism: uncultured Pelolinea sp. (assembly GCA_964412705.1). Classification (GTDB taxonomy): domain Bacteria; phylum Chloroflexota; class Anaerolineae; order Anaerolineales; family Anaerolineaceae; genus Pelolinea. Next base: position 3,939 of record CAYPPV010000091.1, read on the forward strand.
AAGAAAAAGCTCCCATAATACGATCCATCATAATAACCTCCTTATTAATATAGATTAATAGTTTACTAATGTTAACCCAAATGCGGGGGCAAAGGTATACCTATTCAGGAATTAAACAATTCTTCAATTTATCTTTTTCAAATTAATTATGAAGTATGATTTAATTGGTACTGGTACAAATAGAAGGAGTTATGAGAAGATTTCTCGCCGCGGTGTTTGCGCTTGCGCTCGTTTTTCCGCTCATCCTGACCGCACAGGCCTCTATCAGTACGATCAGCTTTGCATTGGACCGGGATTTTTACATACAGGCGCTGGATTCCCAGCCGGTGTATGATGTCATCCTGTCGGAGAGAACCATCAGCCAGCTGGTCTTCGAACGCCTACCTCTTCCTCCTGAAGCGGACACTAAGCCGCTCGAAAATTTCCTGATGGATATCCTCACACGGGATTATCTGCGCGACCAGTTAAGCGGGTTTATAAACGACTTGTTTGACTTTCTCCAGGGCAAGACCGGGCAGTTTCAGCCGTCAATAAACATCGTTCCCATTAAAAATACCATCACACAGGAAAGAACGGACGAATTCATGATGGCTCTGATTGCATCGCTTCCAGTTTGCCAACCCGGACTGCCGCCGGGAATCCATCTGGAAGCTGGTTCAGCATGCAAGCCATCCGCTGTGCCTGACGATGCCTTCGTTGCCCAGCTTGAGGATACGGTTGTTCCACTGCTTGCATTTATGCCCGACGAAATCCAGCTTGCGGAGGTGAGTCCCGACGAAACCGAATGGCAGTTCTTTCTGCCAGGTATGGCGGTGCCTGCCAGCGCAATTTTGGGCATCCTATTTCTCTCCTTTGTCGCCCTCATTTTCTGGTACATCGGCGCTCTGATTGCGGATGATTCCTGGCGTATCCGCCTGCAATGGCTGGGCTGGACCCTCCTCATTCCTGCCATAATCATTTTCCTGGTCGGGTTAAGCATGGGCAATAATATTCCATCTTTCTGGATCCGGTACAGTCTGGAGCGTGCTGATTTTTCCGGACTGCCCTTCCCCGAAGCCGCGGGGATTCTTCTAAATGCAGTCATCCGTGCTGCGCTTCCCATTATTGCCAGGTCCTTCATGATGATGGGAGGCATCAGCGGCGCTTTCTCCCTGGGTTTCATTTTCTGGGGATTAGCAACACCGAGGAAAACGTAAAATCGCCCTTTTTCTTCAAATTCTTTTTACCTAAATCATTCCATTTCAGGAGAACATGAGGAGAGTGCTTTTTGTTTAAGACACCAACTAAAGATTTTTCGGTGTATTTCAGTTAGTTAACTCTGCCTGCTGAGAATGCTCCGGTCCACTGTCGATCTGCAACACGGCTTGGTTGAACATGGCAAAAGCCATGCTGATAAAGATCAGGACGCCGGCGGCAATGAACCATACCTGGATGCTCAAGGCATCCGAAACCGGCCCCGCTGCTGCCAGACCGATTGGGCCTGATAGGTTAATTACGCTTCCGAAAAGCGCCATCACGCGCCCCTGGTACTCATTGTCAATTTTTGCCTGCAGGATGGAAACAATCGGGCCGTCAACGATGGGAATCATGAATCCGACCAGGAACATCAGCGGCAGTATCCATGGAAATTGCCCCTGCGGAATGAGCCCGATCAGGAAAGTGCCCAGGCCAACGCCAATGGCGCCGGTGAACATCGTGTAAACCTGCCGTTTGAAACCTCCCCAAACCCCGAGCACCACGCCTCCAAGGATAATTCCCACGCTCGCGGCAACCTCCACCATGCTGTACTGAGCCGCATTTCCGTTCAGGTGCTCATACACCAGAAGCGGAATCAGCGAGAATGCCGGCGACAGGGCAAGTTTGAAAACCAGTGCCAGCCCGGTCAGCACCATCAAACCCTTCCAGCTGAGCAGGTAGCGCATGCCGTCACCCATATCCCTGATAACCACTCCAAACCAACCCTTTCTATTTTTTGAGAGCGCTTTCTGTTTTGGAATGGTTGTGAATCCTACGATAAGGATGGCCGCGGCGGCCGTCACCACATCAATCAGCAGGGCTCCTTCCACATCCATCAGCTCCAGGATAAGCGCGCCCATAGGCGCTGCAATGATGTTGATGATGCCGCGCGATGACTGGTTCAGCCCAGCAATTCTCGCCAGGTGTTCCTCCGGAACCATCAGCGATACGGAGGCCTGTTCGGCCGGGTAGTGAAACGCCCCGCCCACCGCCCGTAACAACATAATCCCATAAACGAACCAGATCTGCGCATAATCCAGATAAAACAAAATTCCCAGTCCTAGTGTCGTTGCGGCTATGAGGGCATCAGCCGTCATGATGATGGTCTTGCGGTTAAGCCGGTCCACGATCGCACCCGCGAACGGCTGTACCAGGATTTCGGGTACCAGCGCGAACAGCGAGGCCGTAGCCAGCACCGTCGCCGAGCCGGTTTCCCGGGTCAGCCACCACACTAGGGCGAACTGCACCAGCGCGCTGCCCAATATAGACAGCATCTGCCCGGCCCAGAAAGGAAAGAAATACCTTTTC
>CAYPPV010000092.1:0-6385 GCA_964412705.1 uncultured Pelolinea sp.
CAACGGCATTGTATAAGTCCCTTTCATGCCCGCCTTTGAAGCTACCCTCGACCACCAGGATGCGGATGAAATTCCCGGGCGGCACACCAGTACTAAAAGGGGTAAAAAGTTTGAGGTCCACGCCATTGTGGATAACATGAGAAGGCGTCTTTAATGATTTGTAAACTGTGTTCCACCAATCCCGGGTAAATGTGCTCTGGTAGACAATTTCGTCTGCAAGCCACCGCCGGATAAACGAAAGCTGCAAATTTATCATTTCAGACCTTAAGTAATGAATTATCCCTGTCTGGCTTCGTTTATGCAACCAGTTCATCCCGTCCAGTCGCTGGACGATCTTTATGCCTCTACGCTTCGCGTACAACAGATCAGCAACTTGCTTTGTTCCCCCGATTATTAGGAGAGACGTGGTATTTGCGCGGCGCACATCGTGGTGAACCACAAGACCGAGATCAGCAAAACCCCTCTTCAATTTGGATTGAAAAGAGGAAGGGCCGCCGGCCCCCATCAATTTCGGAAGAATGCAGACAGATTTTTCAGCCACAGCGATTATCTATATTCCTGCGAATTATACATGCTTGAAAATGAGGAGATTTAAGTTCTCACCGAGATAATTGAAGTTAAAATAATTTGATATATGCGTATGGACCAATCGAGGATTATTGTAAAAATTGGCACTTCCACACTGACGGGCGGGTCGTCCCGTTTGCATTTGCCGCAAATTGTTGGCCTGGCGCAGCAGATTGCTTCTCTCTCTGAAAAGGGGCACCAGGTTGTTCTGGTCTCTTCCGGGGCAATTGCCGTTGGAAAGGAAAGTCTGGGTTTTCCCGAGCTGCCCAAATCCATACCCGGCAAACAAATGCTGGCTGCCGTGGGGCAGCCCCGCTTGATGAATGTATATGAGAGCATTTTCGGAATTTTCGGCAAGAAAGTAGCCCAGGTCCTTCTTACCCGGGAGGACATCAGCGACAGAAAGCGGTACTTAAATGCCCGGAATACGCTGGAATCTCTCCTTACCCATGGCGTAACCCCCATCGTAAATGAAAATGACACGGTCGCCACTGAAGAAATACGCATTGGCGACAATGATAATTTGTCCGCGATGGTTGCAAATCTTGTTGAAGCGGATCTTCTTGTTCTGCTGACAGACCAGGAGGGTCTTTTTACAGCCGATCCTAAGAAGGATCCGAACGCAGCGCTTATCCATGAAATCAGCGGTCCTGAAATTTCTCAAGAGATCTGGATGTACGCAGGAGGAACGGACGGAGAGCTTGGAACTGGAGGGATGCTTACGAAATTGCAGGCAGCGGAAGTTGCCAGGAAAACCGGTACCAGGGTGGTGATAGCTGACGGGAGAAAACAAAATATCCTGATGGAAATAGTTCAGGGTGAACGAGTGGGAACAAGTATCCTGCCAACGGTTGATAAAATGGAAAGCCGAAAACGTTTCTTGCTTGCAGGGATCAATACGGAAGCGTCCATTATAGTGGATATGGGGGCGGCGGAAGCAATCTGTCAGGGCGGCTCGCTCTTGCCTGTAGGCATTGTTGGAGTGAGAGGGAATTTTGAGCGCGGTGATATCGTCAAAATTGAGAATGAGAAAGGAAATGATCGCGCGCTTGGATTGGCAGATTATTCTTCTGATGAAATCAAGTTGATTAAAGGAAAAAAATCTTCAGAAATAGAAAAAATCCTGGGTTATGCATTCGGGGATGAAATCGTGCATCATAATAATATGGCAATCACAGGGAGCACGTCATGATTCATATCGAGGAAATGTGTCAGAAGGCGAAAAAAGCGGCCAGAAATCTTTCTAATCTCACTTCCATTCAAAAAAATCATGCTTTGGGAGCGGTTGCCGAGTGGCTTATGAAGGATGAGTCACGCATCATCAAGGCAAATAACAAAGATGTGGAGAAGGCCAGGGATCTGCGGCTTACACCGGCCATGGTTGACCGTTTAGCCCTGATACCGGATCGCATCCGCGCAATGGCCCAGGGACTGGAGCAAATTATAGAGCTGGAAGATCCCATCGGAGAAATTATTGAGGAGAGGAGACTCCCAAGCGGCTTAAAGATTAAGAAGCAGCGTGTGCCCTTGGGTGTGATTGCAGTTATTTACGAATCCCGCCCCAATGTAACGGTGGATGTCTCTGCATTGGCATTAAAAAGCGGGAATGCCGTAATCCTGCGGGGCGGCAGCGAGACCATCCAGACCAACCTGGTTCTAACCGCCGGAATCCGCAATGCTTTATCTGCTGCCGGTGTTGACGATGAGTCCGTTCAGTTTATCGATGAGCCGGACAGAAAGCTTGTAGAACAGCTGCTGAGGATGCATGAATATATAAACATGCTCATTCCGAGGGGAGGAGCTGCGCTGCATCGGTACTGCCGTGAAAATTCCATGATCCCGGTGATTACAGGCGGCATCGGCATTTGCCACATTTTTGTTGATGAAAGCGCGGACCTCGAAAAATCAATCGAGGTGATTCGCAACGCAAAAATTCAGCGGCCAACTGTATGCAACGCGCTGGACACGGTCCTTGTGCATCAGAATATTGCCGCGGCATTTATACCAATGCTCATTGCGAAATTAAAAAAGGACGGCGTTACCTTCCGTGTGGAAGAGAAGGCAATGAAGGGGCTGGCACTTAAAGAAGGTCAAATCATCCAAACGGCGGGACCGGATGATTTTGACCAGGAATGGCTTTCTCTCATTCTTGGAATCAAGGTTGTGCAGAATATTGATGAGGCTGTTGAACATATAATACTTCACTCTACAGAACATTCGGACGGTATTCTCACTGAGAATGATTCGAGCGCTGCTGAATTTATCAGCAAAATAGATTCAGCCGCTGTTTATGTAAACGCCAGCACGCGCTTCACGGATGGCGGCGAGTTCGGGCTGGGAGCGGAAGTGGCGGTTTCCACGCAGCGCCTGCATGCGCGCGGACCTATGGCTTTAAATGAATTAACCTCATATAAATGGATTGGCGAAGGTGATTATCTCGTAAGAAATTAAAAACAATCTTCCTATTGATAATGAGTTTTTGTATTTTTCTGGAAATTATCCGCTAAAAAATAATTTTGACCTGCATTTTTTACCCTTAAGTTCCGGAAATCTTTTCTTTCCGAGCCAAAAAACATTCTAACTTAAAGCGAACTCAACTGCCTTTTCAGCGTGAATTATCGTGGTATCAAACAGGGGCACACTGGAATCCTCCTCCTTTATCAGTAAACCGATCTCGGTGCATCCGAGGATAATTCCCTTGGCTCCATTCCTCACCATGTTGTTCATAATTTCCCGGTACTGATTTCTCGATTCCTCGCGTACGATCCCTTTCACAAGTTCACCATATATCACATCATGCACAATTTCTCTTTCCAGTTCATCGGGAATCAGGACCTCCAATCCAAATTTCTTTTCCAGGCGTCCCCTGTAAAAATCTTCTTCCATTGTGAACCTGGTGCCTAACAGTCCTATTTTGGTGATATGGAGGTCTTTTACCCGTTCCGCGGTAGCATCCGCGATATGAAGCAGCGGGATATCAATCTGTTCTTGGATCTCGTCAGCCAGCTTGTGCATGGTGTTGGTGCAGATAACAATGCACTCGGAGCTGGCGGCCGTTGCCCGCTTTGCGGCATCAATTAATAATACTGCTGCTTTAGCCCACTTATTTTTCATCTGCAGTGTCTCAATCTCGGCAAAATCAAGTGAAATCATTACGCATTTAGCCGAGTGAAATCCTCCCAGCTCCTCGCGCACTTTCTCGTTAATTATTTTGTAATAGACAAGGGAAGACTCCCAGCTCATTCCGCCAATTAGACCGATTGTTTTCATCATTTTTTCCAACATCCTCTCATTTTGACTGATTAAGCATTTGAACTCTGGTTTTTCCCAATAATTTTTGAAAATTATTCAGGGTAAATCTGCCGCCACCCATTATGAGCGCATTAGCGGTACCTGCTGCGGCAGCCATCCTCAGGGAATCTGCGAGTGAGGCTTTTGAAGTAATTCCAAACAATAAACCGGCCAGAAACGCATCACCGCTGCCAACAGAAGAGCGTGCTTGGATTTTAGGCGGTTCAACGGTCCATGTTCCATTAGAAGATACAGCTACTGCTCCGGTTTCACCTAAAGTAATGACGACAACCTGCAAGTCTGTTTCCAACAACCTTCTGGCTGATTCCAGTGCCGAATCTGGGTTGTAGATAGAAATTCCCGAGATTAAACCAGCCTCCATGGCATTAATCTTCAGCCCATAAGGGACCGCATCCAGGCACGGGGACAACCCCTCTCTACTGGTATCCACCCAGGTTTGGACACCCAGTTCTTTAAGATCATTAATTATTCCCTTAAGTTCAATATGGGGAAATCCCGGGGGCATACCGCCGCAGATGGCAGCTATATCACATTTGGTTGACAGAATGCTTTTCCGTAATTGTTTCCACTCTTCCTCGGTAGCTTTCGGACCAAGCTCGGATATCAGGGTTGCATCTTTTTCCGGTTCAGATCGATCTAGGACTGCAACAGCAGTTCTCGTATTCCCATTTACCCATGTCCATTTATACGGAATCCCGCTCTTCTGCATCATGGATTCGTGAAATTTGCCGGGCAATCCTCCCAGGAAACCTGTGCAGATACATTCTCCCCCCAAGGTTTTTACTCCAAACGCCGCATTGACTCCCTTTCCGCTGGGCAGAACGAGCTCTTTAGTTACGTGCTGATGGCTTCCCTTGCAGAAGGATTGGAGAACCCATGTGTGTTCAAGAGAGGGATTGGGCGTAATAAATTGGATCATTTTTTTTCAAAATAATCTTATAATTTTTTCAAAATTCAAAATCAATAAGAACCTTGCAGGTTTTTGAAGAATTTTCATCCGCGAATTTTATTGCTTCGGCGGTCTCATTAAATGAAAAAACATGTGAAATCATATTTTCAGCCACTCCGGGAGAATCTGTAAGGAAATCAATTGCTGTTTTAAACTGCCATAGATTATTTCTTGAACCGTAAATAGTAAGCTCTTTTTTTGTTATATCGACACCTTTGACTGAAAATTTTTTACCTGTCACTCCTACAATAACGACCCTTCCGGCGTCGGATGCAAGCGCAACGGCGGTTTCTATAGTAGCGGGAGATCCAACCGCTTCAAAGACCACGGGGACTCCCTGCCCTTGCGTCCATTTACTTATTTGTACAAAAAGATCAGTATTTGAATTATTTATTATAAAATCCGATCCCATTTTCTCGGCGATACTCAGCCTGAAATCCGTTATGTCTGTGATCATTACTTCAGTCCCCATGGATTTTGCCGCAGTAAGTATGGCCAATCCGATTGGGCCTGCGCCCAGTATCAGTACCTTTTCATCCTCCTTCAAGCCTGCTCTTGATGCGGCGTGAAAGCCAATGGAAAAGGGTTCGGCCAATGCGGCTAAATTGAATGGAAGAGTTTCTGGAATTTTGTGGAGATTTGCGGCAGGCGCAATAAAATATTCGGATAAGGCGCCGTCCGTCGTAACACCAATTGTTTTCATATTTTGGCAGCAGTTTGTTCTACCCACCGAGCAGGGATAACAGCTGCCGCAAAAAACAGTAGGTTCCAGAACTACCCGATCGCCGACCTCCAGTTCCATTTGTCCTGCGCCGGTTTTTTCAACAATTCCTGATACCTCATGCCCAAATACCATTGGATAAATTGTATAGGGATGGTCGCCGCGGTAAAGATGAATATCCGATCCGCAGATGCCAACCGTTTTGGTACATATCAGGACCTCGTTTTCTCCTGGTTTGGGAATTTTCCTCTCAATTGGCACCAATTTTCTGGCAGATTTCGCAATATATGCTTTCATGAATGCGGTTCCTTTTTTAAAAAATATGGTCTAACAAATGAGTATACATTGAAACAGATGCAAGGTGAATGAAAACAATAAAAGACGGCTTTATGAGCCGCCTTTTGTGTTGGCATTTCCCTTCAACGCCTTGCCACGTAGAACGGTGTAAAGAATACTGCAAAAAAGGATGTGCTGGCAACTGCCAGCAGAGATTGCGAAATACTCCATAGTATGGAAATAATAAGCGAAATGATATGTGTGATTGCAAGACCGAACACGGTTCCTATTAATCCGCTGATAAAGGCCTTGTCTATACTTCGGTTTGCATTTTTCTCATCCTTGATCTGCGTTAGGAATCTTATTCTATGGTTGGAATTTAAAGAAGTGCCCCGCACGAAGAGCAGGATACATGAATGGATGTTTTAATATTAGTGAATTGGAGAAAAGGCGGCAATCAGGTGAGGAAGGTTTTCTTCAGCTTATGCAGATCATCCTCACTGATATTGACCAAGCCGCCAATTCTTTCCGTATCCAAAAGTGCCTTGGCTGAGAACTCT
>CAYPPV010000093.1:0-4403 GCA_964412705.1 uncultured Pelolinea sp.
AGAAACGGGTTTCCCAGCCACGTCTTTTCCTAAAACAAATTTTAAAAATGCGGTAGATTTCTGGAAAGATTTGCTTTCCATACCTTCACGCAGGGAAACCAGCTCCACCTCCGGATTTGGCACCTCGATGCCGATATAACGCTGGCCGGGAACGGGTGCCTGGATGCGGATGCTTGGTGCAGCCAGCGCCAGCGCCAGATCATCAGCAAGGGCAGTAATCTTGTTTACACGCACACGCATTTTTCCACGCCGTGTTTCAATGAAATCGGGTTCCAGACCAAACTGGGTAAAAGTGGGTCCACGGTGGATCTCCACTACATGCGCAGGCGCGTTGAAAGAGGCCAGCGTCTCTTCGATCACCCGCGCACGGCCCTGATTAATATTTTTACTGACTGCTGCCTTTGTGGGCAGGTTCAGAATCTCACTTATTTCCGGAAGCACCCAATCCACAGCGGATTTTGAGGACTGGTAAATACGAACAATATCTGCGGCGGTGGGAAATTTTTCATGTGTTTTCTGAACGGATTGCGCATCCTTCCGTTTCCCCAATTTTCCAAGAGAAGAAATCTTTTCCTTTATGGGTGTGAACCCGTCGGATTCACCGGATTTCTTCGAAAAAACAACCTGCCCCTCATACGAATTATCGGCTGAAACCTGCCGGGCATGTGATTTTGTTAACTGTGAGGTCTTCTCTGCGATAAATTCGCCAGTCTTAACTGCCGGTTTAGTCATACGACGGAAAAGATCTGGAATGGAGAGGTCACAAGTAAAAGCAAGGGCAACCAGCAGCCAGGCAGCAAGCACAACCGGCACACCCCATTCTCCAAAAGCGAGGAAAAAGAGCTGATAGAAAATAAAACCAAGCGCTCCTCCCCCAGCTCCCTGCCTAGCCAGTTCCCATCCGCCACCTGTAAACCAATGTATCCAGCTGAGAATATTTATATACAAGAATAGGATACCGAGCAGCCGGCTGACGGACAGCATGGGAAAACGTTGTTCGTTGCGCACTACGAACCAGAGCCCTAACAGGATCAGCACCAGAGGTAGAAGCCAGGCACCGTAACCCGCGATCCATCCGAGCACCTGAGCAATTCCCTCGGTGATTCCACCCTGTGTCGCGGTAAAAAATCCAAAAAGGGAAACCACACCAAGGATGAGCAGGGATACGCCCAGGATATCCATTTTTCTTTCAGGGGAAAGCTGACGGATGCTTCGGTTGATGCGGCTAATGGCGGAACTATTCCCGCGGCTTCTGCTGCGGGAAGACTTACTCCGGGAAGAAGATTTTGAACTTTTTTTTCGTGCCATGGGGCTTAAACCGAAATATTGTTCTAATTATAGCATGCGGGAAAAATTAGGAAAATCCGTTATTTCCACTTTCGGCGCGATAACAACCATGCCGGAATTCCCAGAAGCGCAAGCAGTGCGGCCAGTACGATTTCCGCCGTGCGGAAGGGTAATTGACCTTGCGGTCGTGTCAATGAACGCTCAAATCCCCGCGTAGGCTGTATCTTTCCCCGCTGATCAGCTGGCGGCAAACCTAAAATCGGCCCCGCATTCGCCCCTTCAACCGCTTTTTCCAGAGCCTCTTCTTCAGCCGGTTCTGCAGCACCCTTCTCCTCCAAATCCTCAAGGGGGGTTGCCTCCTCAATTTTTCCCAATGAGGGCACTGCTTCCTCAAGAGGGACTACATCTTCCGGCATAACCACTTCCGGAATTACGCCCTCAACGCCCCCATCCCGGTTACCATAAAACTGCGGCGGTCTGGGTACACTTCTGTCCCCACCCCCACCTCCCTTGCCAAAACCGCCAACCATGGGCGGACCACCCCAAAAAATGATATTTGTCGGCTCGCCATCCTCCATTTCAATCAACTCTGCAGCCAACATCTCCGGCTGGGCATCCCGGGCGACAGTGGTCTCCAATACATGGAACACGCCCGGCAGGAAATCAATTCCGAGCACAATAACTAAAAGAAGGGCTGCCGCAACGGTTGCATAGCGCAAAACACTGAGGAAAGACGGAATGGAGGGCTGTTTCACCTCTTCCATAGATATTGTGAAATTCCTAGGAACACGCCGAACAGGAAGCATCCCGATAAGCGCCTTGGTCCGGCGCAGATTTTCCATCCAAGAACGGTTTACAGAACTAGCCCTGAGTAATTTCTCCACCTTTTCCCGATCACGACCGGAAAGCTGCCCGTCAATATAGGCGGAGAGCAGTATCCGTTCACGCCTGCTAATTTCCTTCTTGTTATTCATTGCCTGCTCTCATTACTAAAACGAAACTCGGCGGGGAGTAGTTCCCGAAAACCCTGAAGACAATCCTGAATCCGCTGCCTTGCGCGGGCTAGCCGGCTGCGGATCGTCCCGAGCGGGACGCGGACCACTTCTGAAGCGGACTGGTAATCCATTCCCTGTACATCCACAAGAATCACCACTGCTTTGAAAGCATGCGGCAGGCTGTCAATACATCGCTGAATCGCTTCTTCCAGTTCCCTGCGTATAACACGGTCTTCCGGCGATTCTGAAGCATCCTTCATCCATTCAGGGTCTTCTTTCTCCCCGCCGCTTTCCGCATCCACCAGATTTAAATCCGTTTGCGGCCTGCGCTTCCTGCGGCGCAATTCATCGTAGCAGTTGTTAGCAACAATGCGCAAGATCCATGCCTGGAATGAGCCGCCGCGGAATGTCTTTATTTTTTCCCAGGCACTGATGAAGGAAACCTGCACGGCATCCTGTGCAGAAGTGTCATCATGCATCATGCGCAGGGCAAGATTGTATGCACGCTCCTGGTATTCAAGAACCATCCGGTTGAAAGCGGCTACATCCCCTTTTTTTGCAGATCGAATCAGCGATTGTTCATCCATTTAATGCCTGCCAATTGCGGATTATAAACTAACCACCCAATCAAAAAAGATAATCGCCTGTTGCATTCAGAAGAATTTAATTCTAAACTGTAATCAGCATGACCTTTGCTTTTGAATCATTCATTGGTATAGAAGTCAGCGCCGACAAGGACAATCCTTTCACATTTGCCTTGCTGGATGACGAACTGACCATCCGCTCCATTGGACGCGGTGGGCTTTCGGATGCGTTTTCTTTTCTAGCGGGGCAGGATTCCGCTTTGGCAGCAATGAACGCACCATCCACCACAAACAAGGGCATCATCAAGCGCGAGGAAATTCGCAGACAACTTTCCCCCAAATCCCACCTCGCTAGATGGGCAAATCTGCGCCTGGTGGAGTATGAGTTGGCTGAGCGCGGCATTTCCGTCACAAAAACACCGGATTCCAAAAAAAACATCCCAAAATGGATGGCTCTGGGTTTCCAGCTTTTCAAGGAATTAGCGAATATTGGTTATGAAACGTACCCCAACCTGATCGCACCAAAACAATTCTTTGAGAGCCACGGCGAGGCTTGCTTCTGGAATCTGCTCGGGCATACGCCCTTAGAAGAAGGCACGCTGGAAGGACGCCTTCAGCGGCAGGTGGTTCTGCGGATGTGCGGCGTTTCTATTCCGGATGCCATGCAGTTTTTCCAGGAAATCACCCGACACCGCCTGCTTTCCAGCCAGCTCCCTTTGGAAAATATCTATACCAATCCAGAATTGAATGCCATCGCTTCCGGTTATACGGCATGGCTAGCCGCCAACGAGCCGGAAAAAATTATCAGAACCGGGCATTGGAAGGAAGGATTTGTATATCTGCCAAACACAAATATTCAAGATGGCCGGTCTCTAAAACCTTGACACGGCTCTGTGTGCCTGTATAATCGAATTTAAAAGGCCCGCCCGGGTATCCAGCCCGGCGCCAAAAAGGCAGGCTTCCTGCGCAGGGGCCCAAAACGGCCGTAAGCAGGACGGCGCATCCGTTACCGCGAGTTGAGGCCGGCGCTCCGCCGGTGAATGCAGGTGGCACCACGGGAACCCCCTCGTCCTGCCGGAAGAGGGGAATTTTATTTAAGGAAGAGGAAAAGATGATCGATATCAACATTATTCGGAATAAACCCGAGCTTTTGAAAGAAGGTTTGAAAAAGCGGGGCATGGATCCATCCATCGTGGATGCACTGGCAAAACAGGATAAAAAATGGCGCTCCTTGCTGACTGAATCGGAAGAATTAAAAGCGGAGCGCAACCGCGTTTCCAAAGAAATCGGCGCAACAAAAGATAAAACGGAACGTGATAAAAAAATCGTGGAGATGCGTGTCGTTGCCGACCGCATTAGCGATCTAGATGAACAAATCCGTGAAATCGATAAGGACCTGAACAGGACAATGGCAATTATCCCCAATATCCCGCATGAAGATGTCCCCGAAGGAAAAGACGAAAGCGAGAATGTGGTCATCCGAACTGTGGGTGAAAAAGCAGCGTTCGATTTTAAACCGAAACCGCACTGGGAGCTG
>CAYPPV010000093.1:4413-6291 GCA_964412705.1 uncultured Pelolinea sp.
CCAGAGAGAGACCGCACTGCGGATGGGAAGTGGATCCTGGATTTTAACCAGGGTGTCAAAATAACAGGTACCCGATTCTATGTACTCAGCGGCGCCGGCGCGCGCCTCCAGCGGGCGCTGATCTCATGGATGCTCGACCTGCACATCCGGCAGGGCTACTTGGAAAAATACCCGCCATTCATGGTTAAGTCCGAAACCCTATTCGCTTCCGGTCAGCTGCCAAAATTTGCAGATAACCTTTACCGGGACCATGAAGAGGACCTGTGGATGGTCCCGACAGCCGAGGTGCCGCTAACCGGCATCCATATGAATGATTTCATTGAGTATGATGCCCTCCCACTGCGATATACAGCTTACACGCCATGCTTCCGCCGGGAGAAAATGAGCGCAGGCCGGGATGTGCGGGGCATCAAACGCGGGCACCAGTTTGACAAGGTGGAAATGTATATTTACAGCAAGCCGGAAGAATCGATGGCCGAACTGGACAAGATGGTCGCGGATGCCGAACAGACATGCGCAGAGCTTGGCCTCACCTACCGGATTGTGCAGCTCTGCACCGGGGACCTGGGGTTCAATTCCGCCATTTCTTACGATGTTGAGGTCTGGGCGCCAGGCTGCGAGGAGTGGCTGGAGGTTTCATCCATCTCCAACGTAACGGACTTTCAGGCACGGCGGGCAAACATTAAATTCCGTGACAAAAACGGGCGGAAGGATTTTGTCCACACACTGAACGGCTCCGGCCTGGGTATGCCGCGTACACTGATCGGTGTGATGGAAAGCTTCCAACGGGCAGACGGCGGCATACGCGTGCCTGATGTCCTTAAACCCTGGATGGGAGGCATTGAGGTCATCGGCGGGAAATGAGAGAAAGCACATACAAGAAATTTCTGCACTCTCTCCCGCAATTACCCCTGCTATCAACCGCCCTCGCAGGAAGCGGTGCAGCAGGCGGGCAAACGCCTATTTTGGTTGTCGGGCTCCCGCCAACTCTGCTGACGATCACCCAGGCGGTGATTTTCATCCTGATGATATTGGGGCTTTTGAGCCTGCTTACCTACATCATCCCCGGATTAACCGTCATCTGGCTGTGCGCGCTGGTATACGGCCTGCTTACAGGCCTGACCAGGCTAAGCGTCATCCTTTTCGTGGTCATATCCTTGCTTATGGTTTTCGGAAACACACTTGATCAATTTTTAATGGGAGGGAGAGCAAAAAAAAGCGGCGCCAGCTGGGGCAGCGTCATTCTTTCCACGATTGCCGCGATTATCTTTAGCCTTCTCATGCCGCCATTTGGCGGTCTGATCGCTGCCATGTTTGTACTGTTTGTGCTTGAATTCATCCGGTTGAGAGACTGGCGCAAGGCAGGCGGTTCAACCAAGGAAATGGCAATCGGGTGCGCAACCGCCGTCGCCGCTCGTTTTGGAGTCGGATTGGTGATGATCGGCGTGTGGATGCTGTGGGTGTGGCTGGCAGGCGACCTGCCATTTTAGAACATAGCATCTTTTATAGGTCGATTCCGTGAGCGGAAGATCGTCTGATATATTTTTTTTCATATCAGAGTCCTACTCTAAAATTTAACATGATAATACATCGAAGAAATCACTTCGAGTTAATCGGATTTTTTCAGATTTCTTTGAATTGACGCAGCGTAAAGCGCGATAGAACCCGCGATGGCAGCATTCAAGGAATCCAGTTTTCCCACCATGGGGATGTGCACGAATATGTCGCATTTATTGGAAACCAGACGCCGCAAACCCGAACCTTCGCTTCCAACAACCAGAGCCAAATTGCCTGTCAGATCAACTTCATCCAGCGCCCGTGATTCGATATTCGTGTCCAGACCGAAAACCCATCCATCCGCTTCTTTCACAAGATCCG
>CAYPPV010000094.1:0-6230 GCA_964412705.1 uncultured Pelolinea sp.
GGCGGAGCAAATGCGCGTCCTGCGGCAGCTGCGGGCGCGCGAAATTGCCAACAAACTGCCAGCCAAGCTAATTATCCCCTTGGCCATTTTTATTTTCCCCGCCATGATTGCGGTGATTCTTGGGCCGGCCATTCCAACAATACTCAATCTGTTTTAAGTTATCGTAGAAAAACATAGGTATAGAGTGACAATATGACTACTACCGCAGCAAATGAAAACAATTTGTCTGAATTAAATGAATCGAGTTTTGATGACGAAACAGATCATGAAGTAAAATCGATTGAACTATCAAAAAATTCGGAATACCAAAAATTACTTGAGCTTTTCCAGAACGGGGAATTTGCTGAGTGTAAGGAAATTCTAGAAAAATTGGAAAAATCTTATCCCGGACATCCATCTTTACTGGAGTTTAAGGATGATCTGGAAATGAGGCTTTCTCTGAAGTCAATTTCAACTTTAATAGAAATGGAGGAAAAGCGCAAGAAGAAAAAAATCATTTTTAATAAAACCTTCTTCGCGATCATCAGCCTGGTTGTTATTTTGGCTGCCTTCTTTGTTTCTTTTTATTATATGAATAGCAAAGCCACAGCCAAACAGTTGGAGATAGAAAATGCCCAGCTCATGTCACTTAATGATCAGGCAGAACAACTGCTGCTTACAGGACAACCCAAACTTGCGGAGGAGATCATAGAAAAGATACGATCGATTAATCCGGAATATGAAAACCTCCCGCAGTTAACATCACGCATGGATCAACTATTGCAATTGGAATCGAAATACCAGACTGCGCTTGATTTGGCTGCGGAAAATAAAAACGAAGAAGCACTGCAGATTTTACGCGAAATCGAGGTTGAGCAGCCAGGGTTGTGGGATGTGAGCCGGCAAATTGCATCCCTTGAAACTTCTTTTCAAATTGCCAGATATTTGGAAGAGGGGAATTCAGCCTACCAGGCAGGAAATTGGGACCAATTAATCAGCGCTTATGAAAATGTCCTGGAACTTGACTCCGAATTAGATGATCCTGTAATTGAGGAGCAGTTATTCCAGGGTTACATGAATAAAATCATCAACATGCTGGAAAACGAAGACACATCCGCCGAAGACGTCGAAATCGCCGAAGAGTATTATCGCAGGGCGATTGCGATTGCCTCCCAGAATAAGGCATTTGCAAGCAGCAGGGGCAACCTGCAAAAAGTCAGCAGTGAATTGCTTGAATTGAAGTACAGCCAGACGGCAAAAACAATTCTGGCGGATAAAAACCAGACAGTGACTTCAATTGCGAAAGCTGTATCCTATTTGAGAAAAGCGGCAAATATTAATCCGGACAATGCTAACATCCAGACAGAATTAAAAAATGCGGAGTATTATCAGATCGGTTTTAAAAATTTTATTGAAATGGAGTGGGTGCAAGCTATAACCAACTTTGAATGGATTAAATCTGCAGACTCAGATTTTGCAGACGGAAATGTGGATGTGCTGTTGTTTGAAGCATACTATGCATTAGCCAAGCAGTATTATTTATTAGGTCTCTACCTAGACGCAATCAGAAATCTTGAACAGGCTGAGATTCTGGCATGGCACGACAGCAATAACCTGATGAAATTATTCCAGGTTCAGGTATTCATAGGAGATGTATATGGAAAAATCGAAGATTATCAGAACGCCGTTTCCTATTATAAATACGCATTGAGTGCGGTTCAGGCATACGGAAAGTTAGTAGATTATCCCAGCATAACACAAAAATTATCCCAGGCAAACGCGTACGAGTTCAATAGCGATTATGAAAATGCATTTGCTTCCTTCCAGGAAGTCTTGGCGGATATTGAAGTGATTTATACATTATCAGAAAAAGAGATAGGTAATGGCGTCTGCTTGGCGTTTTTCGCCAACGAAAATTTATCCACCGTGGATGCCATTCTTGAAGCAAATGATCTGCAAAAAAATATGGTGATCACATTTGGGCGCAAATTAGCGGTGCCCATCATTGAAAAGTAGATCATAATTACCAGAATTTTACATCACCTAATAAGGAGAAAGTTTTATGTTTCAAAACCGCCCCGTAATGAAAAAGGAAAGACCTACTCGAATCCAGAAACGCCAAACAAAATTTTCTGAACTTGAAAATGATTTTATTTTAATCCGAGACGCAGTTCAAAAAGAGCTGCTCGAAAACAATAACCAAAATGCAATAGACCAGGATCAAATTCAGTCCCTGATTGAGAACAGCTTCAACCAGGTGCTGGAAGAAAAAAATATCTTATATAACCATGCCACGAGAATACAGATGTTGGAGCGGGTCACCGCAGATATCATCGGCTATGGTCCGATTGAACCCCTTTTAAAAGATCCAGATATTACTGAAATTATGGTGAACGGATTTGATCAAATTTATGTGGAACGATTTGGAAAGATTGAGAAAACCGATGTAAAATTTGAAAATGATGCCCATATATTGCGCGTGATTGACCGCATTGTATCGCCGATCGGCAGGCGCGTGGATGAATCTTCACCAATGGTAGACGCCCGGCTGCCCAGCGGATATCGTGTGAATGCCACTATTCCACCCTTGTCGATGAATGGTCCAGTCCTCACCATCCGTAAGTTCGCAGCCCGGCCATTCACCATCCAGGATTTAATCGCAAACAAAACTCTTTCTGAGGCACTTGCGGGTTTTTTACAGAGTTGTGTGGAAGGCAGGATAAATATGGTTGTGGCCGGAGGGACGGGGTCCGGAAAAACGACTTTCTTAAACGTGCTCTCATCGTTTATCCCTGAAGAGGAACGTGTGATCACCATTGAAGATACGGCCGAGCTCCAATTGAGCCAGGAACACGTGGTCCGTCTGGAAAAACGTCCGCCAAATATCGAAGGCAAAGGAGAGATCACCATCCGACAATTGGTGATCAATGCCCTTCGCATGCGGCCAGACCGTATTATTGTAGGTGAGTGCCGCGGGGGAGAAGCTCTGGATATGCTGCAGGCAATGAACACCGGACATGACGGCTCCATGACCACTGTCCACTCCAACAGCCCGCGCGACGCACTGCGCCGAATCGAGACCATGGTATTGATGGCCGGAATGGAACTACCATTGAAGGCCATCCGAGAGCAGGTAGCATCTTCAATTGAGCTGATTGTTTATATGTCGCGCATGAAAGATGGCACACGCAAGGTAGTCCAGGTAACGGAAGTACAGGGTATGGAAAGCGATACCATCGTCATGCAGGACATATTTAAATTCAAGCAAACCGGTTATGAGGATGGCGTGGTTAAGGGCAGCTTGGAGCCGACAGGCCTGCGTCCACGATTCATGGAAAAACTGAAGGCCAACAGCATTGAGATTCCCAACAGCATATTCATTAAATAAGTTCTAACAAAATTGAGAATGCGTTCTGAATATTGGCCACTACTTATCCAAAAAATTGTATATGAAGAATCAATTTTCAAGATTTATATTTATTTTTTTAAGTGCATCAATTCATGTATATCCTTCTGAAGAAAAATATGTTGTTTATTTGAGGAAGATTTCGTATAAAAAACGAACAGATCATTGATGAAAACGGTCAGAATTCAAAAATCAGGATCACCTTCTACCATTATCAATGTGAAGTACTGCGATACTTTTTTCAGCAGGTTGACAGGGTTGATGTTCTCGAAAGAATTAAGACCAGATTATGGCGTGATGCTGGCAGATAATGATGAATCGAGAATAAACGCTTCCATTCACATGTTCTTCATGAATTATGACATCACCGTCCTGTGGCTGGATAAGAATATGGTTGTCGTCGATAAAGTATTGGCAAAGAAGTGGCATCCATACTATGCCCCAAAAAAACCTGCCCAATATATACTCGAACTTCATCACTCGAAATTTTCCGAATATTCGATCGGAGATAAATTGGTCTTGACCGGTGAGGATCAGTAAAAATTTCTTTTACCCTCAGTGGATAAACAGATATTTTTGTGGATTGAGGAGCACCGATTTATAGTTAGGATGTTTGTATGAGAAGAATAATAAAAGGAAAACAATATTGGTCGAAACAAATAAAATCATACGAACCCCTACACATAGGGGATAGGAACCTTAAATAGTCATATGTGCTACTTGACAAAGTCCTTTGTCAGTTGTAAACTTTATATTAGTAAGACTCGATAAGGGCAAACCTGTCCGAAAGGCAGGGGCGCAAAGCTATGGGTCTAAAGCTGAGAAGTCAGCATAGATCGCCAAGCCGCCGAAGGTCTGAGTGTTTTTTAAGCAGACAGCAGCGAAAAAGCCACAGCAGTTTCACTGCAACGAGCAACAGAAGCATCCCGGCGGATTTGGCCAAGGCCCAAATCCGTTTTTTCTTTATCGAGGTGATGGTTCGGTGGATTGGGCAGTGTTGAACGATAAGGTAAGTCTGATAACCTACTTAGGCGGCGGCGATCAGATGAACTCAACAGGCACTGCCCTTCCCTTTTTAATTATGGCGTGAAGACCTCATTTGCTTTGCGTCGAATAATTGCCAAAAACAGAGAACCCTATCAAGTAATTTGCATATGGAATTTACTGTGTCTTTTACTAGTGCAAACATCGGAAGATATTCCTTCTGTAAATATGATCTGCAACACCATCATGGAACGAAAGTCATAGGCATCCAATAAATAAAAAATGCCGGAAAACCCGGCATCAATCATGTATATATTTCGGCAAACAATCTAAAAAGCTAAAAAAACTGAAAAGGTTTCTTGCTTAATTCTCCACTTTGATTTGTGCCCAGAAGCGAGCGAAATTCACGCCGGTATCTGAACAAACCCGCCAGTCTCCGCGGTAGGTGCCTTCGGAGTTTGGCGCGGTGAGCGTCACGGATAGGTCCACTTCCTCTCCCGGCGAAACGGCCTCGGGCAGATTGGTGGAATGATCGCCGTCCATGTCATCTCCGCTGTAGAAAACCAGTTTGTAATTGGTGTTCCAGGTGCAGTAGCCAGTATTCTTGATGGTCCAGGTTTTCACAAAGGTTTCGCCAGGGTTGAAAACGGTATTATCCGGAACATTTTCGGAGATGAAGACAGCGCTCAGGCAGCCGCCAGGCGTTCCGATCTGGTAGCTGTAGGAGTAGCTGGGCTGGGAGGTATAAGTGGGCGCGGGAGTATAAGTTGGGTAAGGAGTGGGTTCAGAAGAGGCCAACTGTTCTTGCTCGGCAAGAACAGGCATAATCCGCTCATTGTAAAATTCATCCAGACTGGTATTGATTGCATCAGCAACCGCTGTAGCAACGATGGATTCAGTGCTAACAGAAGGCAGGAGACCGCAGGCCGCAGTCAGGCAGATTACTCCTGCTAATACACCAAAATTTTTCATTCTCTCAGAAAGCATGCTTACCTCCATGTCCTGTCTTTTTATTAATTGTATTACCAGAATTTGTAAAAAATCCAAAAAATGTTTGAATCCGGAATTCATTGAACTTCACTTCGCACTATCAATGGTGCGCAAGTGGGGAAGCTGGCAATAAGTATACGGCTGAACGCATGAGAATTCCTTGAAAACTTGAAAGCTTTACGATGAACAGATAAGAGCCATTTTATTAAAAAAGCGGCTGCCCTTTTTGGGTAGCCGCTTGCGTCATCATATGCACTAATTCATTCTCCTCATTCCTTTTCGTATGGAACGCCCCCAGCCGCGGGCGGCCTGGAGCGGCCGATGAAACCGGAAAGAACGATCATGGTGGCGACGTAGGGAGCCATCCCGAGCAGGTCGATGGGCACGCCGATCTGCAGGATTGCCAGCTTCTCCTGCCAGGAGTCAAAAAACCCGAATACGAAGGATCCGAGAAAGGCGCCGCCCGGATTCCAGTTTCCAAAAATCATTGCGGCCATGCCCAGGAATCCTTTCCCGGCTGACATGCCCTCATTAAACCGCCCTGCAGAACCAATGGCCATGTACGCACCAGCCAGCCCGGCAATCAGCCCGCTCACAAAAACGCTAAGATAGCGCAAGCGCAGCACCTTGATGCCCAAGGTGTCGGCTGCTTTGGGGTGTTCCCCCACTGAGCGGATGCGCAGCCCCCATTTCGAATAATTAAAGAAGACATAGGTGAAAATAATCAGGAAAAACATGAAGTAAATTACCGGGCTCTGGTTAAAAAGAATGGGTCCAAAGAAGGGGATTCTCCACAAACCCGGGATCTGGAAAGCAGGTATGACCGGCCCAGGATCGTTTAAATACCTGAACTCATTTAGGATTGACCTTT
>CAYPPV010000095.1:0-6106 GCA_964412705.1 uncultured Pelolinea sp.
ACAATTTGAGCCAGATAGCTGCGTTGCCCTGGCCGGCATTATAGGCGGCAAGCGCCGCTTGTATATTTCCTGAGAGGGCAGAGAAATTGGTGCTCAAATAGAAAGCGCCGTAGGAGAGATTAACCTCGGCCCGGTACAGATCTGTTACCTCATAATCAGAAGGCCACTCTAGCCGGCTTTTTATGTCCTGAGCTGTGGATGGGATGATTTGCGCAAGTCCAATAGCCCCGGCGGAAGAACCGATGTAGGGATTGAACAAACTTTCCTGCCTAATTAAGGAGTACAGGGTTAAGGGATGGATGCCGTATTCATTTGCGATGGGAACTAACAGTTCTCTGAAGTACGCGCCGTAGCGGATGTGGGTGAACAAAATGGGTGCTCCAAGAGAGGAAAGGTCATCCAATCCGGCTAGATCCAGGATATTGTAGCGGCTGGTGTAAATAGCTGGCTGGTAAAGGTGCAGGTCAACCAGGATGTTCATCAATTTGTAGGAATTAATGATATCCTCCGCTTCCCTCAATTCACTACGCAACTGTTCGGCTTCATTGACAGCATTGCTGTAATATCCCAGCAGCCAGTAATCCCGCATACGTTGGTAGTAAGGATTATTTTCCAGTTCAGCTGTTGAGTTGAAATCTGTTTCTGTCGGTAGGTTAAATGTCTGCACCAGCCATTCTTCCGCCTCTTCTTTTTCAAGAGAGAGATCATAACCAAGGTCAAAGTTCTCTTCAGGTTGATATAGGTCTTCTCCATCCAAAATCTGGGCGCTGCGGATGCTGTAGTAATCGGTTGGATCTGCGTTTTTTCCAAGCTCCCATGCATTTTCAGCATCCTCTACTTGCCCGAGGGATTCAAAGCTCTTACCGATCCAGAGATATGCCCGCGCACGGTCATCCGGGCTGGCGCCCAGCACCAAACTGCGCTGGAAAACTGAAAGTGCTTCCTCAAACCGCTCCAGCCGGTAGTAGCTGATGCCCGCCATGAACAAGCCGCGGTAGCTTAAATCCCCTGACGGGTATTCTTCTATTGTCCGCTGCCAAACAGCGGCGGCTTTCTCCAGATTTCCGGCAATTTCATAAGACCGGCCTGCCTGGTAAAGGTAATCGGCAGCTTCGGGTGCTTCGGGAGCTGCTGAAACGAAACCAAGATAGGTTTCTGCAGCCCTGGAATACTCGTTAACAGTTTGCTGTACGGCTGCTTTTCGTCCCCATGCCTGGGCCCAGTAGGCGTTGCCGCGGTACCCATTGATGAGTGTGTCGAAATCGCTGATTGCCTCCTCGTAATTACCAAGTGCGAAATGGCTGTCACCTCTGAAGTAATACGCAGTTCCGTCGTTGTTGTCCGGATTTTCTGCAAGGTAGCGGTTAAAAGATTCGACAGCCGCTTGATAGGATCTAACATAGTAATCCACCAGTCCTCGGTTGAATTCATCCACCGGAATATTGTTTTCCACAAGAATGGAAAGCGCCGTGAAGGAATCATAAGCGGTAGGAAACTGAAATACGGAATCCATGAAGCGTTTGTAGGCTTCTTCGTCCTGCCCGTTTTGTAGATATGCCTGCCCGGCAAGCAGATTCGCGGTTGCTCTGGTGGCGCTGTCTTCGGAGACCGTATATACATTCAGGTAATACTGGATAGCGGTAGTCAGGTCTTCCAGACCTTCGTAAGCCTTGCCGATCTGCAGATTGAGATAATCTTCATTCTCGTGATATTCCTCTGAAAGCGCTTCCTGATAGGCAAATATCGCCTCTTTATATTGTCCGGCAGACAGAGCGGCATCTCCAGCGCGCCTTAAAGCTAACCAGTCAAGCGGACCATTTTTAAGCTCCGCATATTTTGCATAAGCGTTGGAAGCCTGTTCAAATTCCCCCAGCTCAAAATAACTTTCTCCCAGCATGAAATAGGTTTCCGGAAGGATGGCTGCATCCGGGTGCTGGCCGAGGATGCGGTTAAACACGTCCATTGCAGATGTAAAATCCCGGTCTGTATAGTATGTTCTTCCCAATCCATATAACGCGCGGGCGCTTTTATCCTCATTTGTCTGGGATTCAAAGATTTCCCGGTACAGCTGTGCAGCTCTTTCCAGCTCACCTGAAAACAAGGCTTTGTCCGCCTCAGCCATTGTTATCTCGGGAGTCGGTGTGGCTGTTGTGGAGAGTTGAAGATCTAGCAAGTCATTGAAGGAAAATGACTTCTCCTTGCTTGCCTGTTGGTTAACCTGGTCAATAGAGCCAAACGGAACCTGGCAGGCGTAAAAAACGAGGAATAACATTGAAAACCAATAGTGTTTTTTAATTTTCATACCCGCTTTATATTATGTATGCGGAAAAGTGTCAACCGTAAAAGAAAGCCCTTCCTTTGACAAAGATGCCTCTTCATGCTAAACTTTTTTCTGCAGGTAATCCGGCGCTCTTTCCTGAGCGCGTTTTTTTTGCGGGAAATATTTTGCGAACACTGGAATGGGACTCGGCAGCCAACGAGCTGAAGATGATTGATCAGAGGGTGCTACCCTCTGAATTCGCCCACATCTATTTGGATTCCCCGAAAGCTGTATCGGATGCGATTAGGGATATGGCGGTGCGCGGCGCTCCAGCTATTGGTGTTGCGGCGGCATTCGGCATGGTACTGGCTGCCTTCAGGTCGGGTGAAAGCACTGTTGATGGTATAAAAAAAGATCTCCAGAAATCCGCCGCAATACTTGAAAAGTCGAGGCCGACCGCAGTTAATCTCAAATGGGCTCTCAACAGGATGATATCAGCCGCTGAAAAAGAGTTTGTTTCGCCTGATGATTTGAGAAATGCTTTGTTGTCCGAAGCCCAAAAAATGGCGGATGAGGATGTTGAGACAAACCGGAAACTTGCATCTTTTGGCGCCGAGCTTATTGAGGACGGAGATACTATCATTCACCACTGCAATACTGGTGCGCTGGCCACTGTGGATTGGGGAACAGCCCTCGGTGTCATCCGCATGGCTCACGAACAGGGAAAGAATATTCATATTCTGGTAGATGAAACCCGCCCCCGGCTGCAGGGAGCCCGCCTGACTGCTTGGGAGCTGTCAATGTACGGTATACCATACGATATTATCTCGGATAATGCAGCTGGTTTTTTCCTGAGCAGGGGAAAGGCGAACCTGGTGATTTTCGGCGCAGACCGAGTTGCCAGGAATGGGGATGTGGCAAACAAGATTGGCACTTATATGCTCTCTCTGGCAGCCAATGCAAACGATGTACCCGTTTATTGTGCGTTTCCTGTTTCGACAGTGGATATGGAGATTACTAGCGGAAACCGCATTCTAATTGAGGAAAGAAGCCAGGAGGAAATCCTTAATCTGAAATACATGGATCAGCCCGTAGCACCTGAAAATGCTACGGCAAAAAATCCGGCTTTTGATGTTACTCCCGCCAATTTGATTTCAGCGTATATCACTGAGCTGGGTGTCATCCGCCATCCATTCGAAAAAGAACTGTCACGACTGCTTGAAGGAAGCTGAGGAGGTTTATATGTCCATTATCTGCACTGGTTCAATCGCTTATGATTACCTTATGTCCTTTCCGGGATATTTTAAGGATCACATCATCCCTGAAAAAATCGAATCAATCAGCCTCTCCTTCCTGGTTGATTCCATGGTTAGGCAGAGGGGTGGAACTGCCCCGAACATCGCCTATACGCTGGCCCTTCTTGGAGAAACACCGAAACTGATGGGCACAGTGGGTGAGGACTTTGAGGATTACCGGGCATGGCTTGAGAAAAAAGGAGTGGACACATCGCTGGTGGAGACAATTGATGGCATTTATACTGCCTCATTTTTCGCGAACACGGACCGGTCAAATAACCAAATTGCCAGTTTCTATACGGGTGCTATGTCTTTCTCAAAAGAATTATCGATA
The DNA here is from genome assembly GCA_964412705.1 of uncultured Pelolinea sp. Lineage (GTDB taxonomy): Bacteria > Chloroflexota > Anaerolineae > Anaerolineales > Anaerolineaceae > Pelolinea. The sequence continues at coordinate 3,890 of CAYPPV010000095.1, forward strand.
AAAGCTATTGATGAGTGTGAAATTGATCTTGTCCTGATTTCTCCTAATGATCCCACAGCCATGTGCAAATATGCCCATGAATGCAGGGATCTGGGAATTCCGTATGTATACGACCCGGGGCAGCAGGTTGTCCGTATCCAGCCGGATGAAATCCGGGATGGCATCTTAAATGCGCATAGCTTGTTTATCAACGAATATGAGTACGAGCTGATCCAGAAACACACCGGTATGAGAGACCCGGAGATCAGAAATGCGGTTGATTACGTCGTAATCACATGCGGTGAGTGCGGTTCGGATATCTGGATCAAGGATGAGCATATTAAAATTCCAGCGGTTTTCTCTGAAAAAATCACCGATCCAACAGGAGTCGGAGATGCTTTCCGGGGCGGTTTTCTGCGTGGTAGGAGGTTGGGAATGGATTGGGAGATATGCGGACGGATGGGCGCGCTGGCTGCCACATATTGCCTTGAAAACCAAGGACCACAGAATCACATTTTTACTCTGGAGGAATATATCAAACGCTTCAGGGAAAATTTCGATGATAGTGGTGCATTGGATGCGCTAATCAAATAATAAAAAAGGAAAAACAAATGGATACGTATGATATTAAAGATATTGACCTGGCCGAAGGCGGCCGGCTTCGGATGGAATGGGCGGAAAGAGAAATGCCTGTGCTCAGAAAAATTAAGGAGCGCTTCAAGAAAGAGCGTCCTCTGGATGGTGTAAGAATATCCGCTTGCCTGCATGTGACGACAGAAACCGGCAACCTGATGAGGACGCTCCATGCAGGTGGCGCAGAGGTGGTATTGACCGCCTCAAACCCGCTTTCAACCCAGGATGATGTTGCGGCAGCGCTGGTCGCCCATCATGAGATCCCTACTTTTGCGATCAAGGGTGAGAGCAACACGACTTACTACAAGCATATCAATGCGGCGCTGGATAACCATCCACAGCTTACCATGGATGACGGTGCAGACCTGGTCAGCACGATGCACAAGGACAGAAGAGAACTGCTGAAGGATGTTATTGGCGGAACCGAGGAGACGACCACCGGAGTGATTAGGCTACGGGCGATGGCGCACGACGGTGCGCTTACTTACCCGATTATCGCGGTAAACGATGCCATGACCAAACATTTATTTGATAACCGGTATGGAACCGGGCAATCTACCCTTGATGGCATTATCAGGGCGACTAATATTCTCCTTGCGGGCAAGACTTTCGTGGTTGCCGGGTATGGTTGGTGTGCGCGCGGGCTTGCCATGCGTGCCAAAGGAATGGGTGCGGATGTGATTGTCACAGAGGTGAATCCCCTCAAGGCACTGGAAGCGGTCATGGATGGGTTTCGGGTCATGCCGATGAAAGAAGCAGCCGTTCAAGGGGATATCTTCTGTACTTTAACCGGAGATATTAATGTGATTGATACACATGATTTTGAAGTAATGAAAGACGGCGCCATCGTTGCCAACTCGGGTCATTTTAATGTTGAGATCAATATCCCAGGCCTTGAGAAAATGGCGAAATCCAAACGGCTGGTTCGGCCCTATGTTGAGGAATACACCTTGGAAGACGGCCGCCGGATCCATGTTTTGGGAGAAGGGCGGTTAATCAATTTGGCTGCGGCTGAAGGGCACCCGGCCAGTGTGATGGATATGTCCTTTGCCAATCAGGCACTTAGCCTGGAATATCTCACCAGGAACGCTGGTTCCCTGGAGAACCAGGTCTATGGTGTTCCGGAGGAAATTGACAATGAGATTGCTGACCTGAAGCTGCAGGCGATGGATGTCAAGATTGATAGCTTAACCCAGGAGCAGAAAGAATATCTTGAATCATGGGAACATGGAACGTAACCATTGATATTGATTGATAAAAGAAAAACCGCGCCTGGTTTTAGCGCGGTTTTTCTTTATCTTTACGCGTTCTTTTTGGCAGACAGGTCGAATAATGTGTAGACCGGGCAGAAGCCTGTACTGCTGTCAGGAAAAATACAACGCCAATAAACCCGAGAATCCATGTCGCTGTTCGACTTACAATACTTAAAAAAAATCAGGACTGTGACTCCAATGGATATGATTAAGCGGAAGAATCGATTTGCTGAACTCATATTCTTTTTCATATAAAAACTCATTTACTAAAAATATTAATCACTAGCAGATGATTTCTTTATAAAATGAAGATAAGAAATGGATTCACTTTATGGAAAATAGCTTAGTTGTT
>CAYPPV010000096.1:0-5992 GCA_964412705.1 uncultured Pelolinea sp.
CTCCGTGGCGACGACGACGTCGTCGAACCATCCTTCGCACCCGGGATCGCTCTCGACGTAATGCTCGAACCAGAGGAAGTTCACGGCAAGCGACGTGGAAGTCCGCCAGCGATATCCTTCGAAGGGAGGGGAATCCGGATCCGGGATGAAGAACAGGATATCTTCATTAGGGAAAGCAGGATCAATATCTGACCATTTCACAATTGTGCTGCTACTGCCAAGAATTTGGCCGAGCTGTTCTGCAGTCAGGCTCTCAAGCCAATCATTTTCCGGATTAATCATGATAGTCAAACCATCAGTTGCAATAATAAATTCCGTATATGCGATGCCATTTTCTGAGCAAAGCTGAGATTCTTCATCCTTAATGGGTCTAGATGCGTCACTGATATCTGTTTCTCCTGGGCAGAACTTCTTGAATCCACCACCTGTGCCAGACAACCCTACTGAAACACGCACATCCGAATATTCTTTGGAAAACTCTTCAGCAACAGCTACTGTAATTGGATATACTGTGCTGGAACCATCAACGATCACATCCCCTGAAATATTTATCGCTCCCTCTTCCGCTGGCGTAGCCTTTTCAGCTTCCGCAGCGGGAGCCGCAGGTGAGCAGGCAGCAAAAAACATTGCGCTGGCTACCAAAACAGCCATTAAACCGTACAATTTCTTTGTCATTCTTTTTCTCCTTTAATCATTTGGTTACCTGTGCATGGTATCAACTGGTGATTAACAGGAAAGAATGAGAATGTTAAGATTGGTTTAAGGAGAGGTAAAAGAATATAGATTATCTTAGATTGGTATAGAAAAATAAATGGTGCTTCCCTGATGGGGCTGGCTTTCTGCCCATATCCGACCACCGTGGGATTCAACCAGATGCCTGGATATCGAAAGACCCAGGCCCGTACCCTTTTTTGAACGTGAGCGATCTGTTTTATAGAATCTTTCAAAAATACGATCTAGATCCTTGGGAGGGATGCCTATTCCCGAGTCTCTTACAAAAAAGATAATGGTATTTTTGTCTTTAAATGCAGACACAAGGATTCTGCCTCCCGGATTCGTGAATTTGATTGCGTTGTGGATTAAATTGATAAGGACCTGCTCTAACCTTGGGGCGTCAACTTTTAAGTCAGGCAGCCCTGTTTCGGATCGAATAATCAGTTTCAGGCCAGCGCGTTCCGCCTGAAGAGTCATACGTTCCACTGCTTTGTTGATGATTTCCAGCGGATTTATCAGGTTCTTATCCAGAGGAACCTGACCAGATTCGATGCGGGACAATTCGAGAAGCTCTTCAACCATTTGAGTTAAATTGTCAATTTCATTCTCCATCCTGCTCAAGAATTTTTTCGCGGTGGGAATGTCTTGAAGCGCACCTTCCTGAAGGGTTTCCGCGATCAATTTGAGTGAAGCGATGGGTGTCCTCAGCTCGTGTGAAACATTGCATACAAAATCTCTGCGAACGATTTCCAACATTCTGAGCCGTGTCAGGTCTTGAAAAAGGAACAGGATAGATCCATTCAAATTATCCTCAAGCGGGGTGGCGATACAATGGATATAACTTTTTTTTGCGGGTACTTCAAATGTTAGGTTTTGTTGACGATGGGTTTTGACAACTTTTTGAAATATTTCATTGGCATGATGGCTGCGTAAAACCTCGACGATTGAGTGTCCCTGATATTTACCGGGGGGAATGCCGAATATCTTCAAAGCAGATTGATTAATAAGCGTAACATTCCCTTCGTTATCCGTTATAAGCAAGCCGTCATTCAAGTTCTGGATAAGCGCGGTAATTATCTTGCGGTCAGATTGAAGTTGGGAAATTTCAGATTGCTTATCTGAAAAATTCGATATTATTTTTCTAATCAAAGAAGAAAAAATTCCTGGAAGAAGGACAGTGGGTTTTTTTCCCCCGGAAAGCTCATCATCTTCTTCAATCCATTTTGATAATTTAATGAGAGGAATTAAGTAAATATTGGTTATGAGAATGGAAGTAAGTGATGTGTAAATGAATCCAATGAAGATTATGGCCAATCTCAAGGATATCCCACTCAGTAATTGCTGGTCTAGCTGTGTGTCAGGAAATAGTATTAGGAAAAAAAGAAAGGGTAAAGAGGTTATAAAAAAAACCCAACCAAAAAAAGTTATTTTTAGGCGCATTATTCCTCAAAACGGTAGCCTGCGCTTCTGACCGTGATAATTCTTTTCGGTTTGGATGGATCTTGCTCAATTTTTTCTCTAAGCCAGCGTATATGCACATCCACCGTTCTGCTGTCACCAAAATAATCCCACCCCCAAACCCTCTCCAGAATTAATTTTCTCGAAAGCATTTGCCCTTTATGCTGGAGGAGATAAAGCAACAGGTCATATTCCTTAGGTTTTAGATCAATCGGCTCGCCGTCAAGAAGGACTTCTCTCCTCGTATCGTCTATCTCCAGGTTTTTTGTTTTATAAATTTTATGCTTGTCCCCCTCACTGCTATTTTCTTCCTGCATTATCTTGACGCGGCGCAGGAGCGCTTTTACGCGCGCGATAAGCTCCCTCATGCTGAATGGTTTGGTCAGGTAGTCATCCGCTCCCACCTCAAGCCCAACCACCCGGTCGATTTCATCATCCCTGGCTGTTAACATCAGGATGGGCACAATCATTTCTTTCCGGATTAATTTACACACCTCAAAGCCATCCATCCCCGGAAGCATGATATCCAGCAAAATCAGATCGGGCTTGTTTTCTCTAGCCTTTTCAACCGCACTAGGCCCATCTCCCGCGGTATCTACTTCATACCCCTGTTTTTTTAAATTGTATGCAAGGGTTTCCTGCAGTGTGAGTTCATCATCCACAATTAAAATTTTTTCGGCCATTCTACATGTCCATTTCTTCTATCATATCAGCAAATTCCGCGGCAATTTTCTTCCGGTCGAAATGCCCCAGAAGATACCGCCGCCCGTTTTTTCCCATTTTCCCCGCTAACTGTGGATCTTTAAATAATCTCACAATCGTTTCGGCCATCGATTTCTGATCGCCTGGAGGTGTAAAAAAACCGCATTTTGCTTTTTCAACAACTTCCCGAATTACACCATCAATGGCAAGCACAACAGGTTTACCAGCTGCCATGTAATCAAAAACTTTGTTTGGATAAGTCGTTTTATACAATTCTATCGGTTTCAGGATTGCGATGCAGGCATCAGCGGCTGCAATTAAACCGGCTGCGCGCTCTTTCGAAACTGGCTTATGGAATTCCAGGTTGTTCAAATTCAGCTTCTCCGCCATTTCAACGAGATGCGGCTTTTCTTTTCCGTCCCCAAGAAGTACAAATTGAAGATTCTTGACATCTTCAAGCACCTCTGCCGCCCTGATTACCACTTCTAGGTCATTGGACATCCCGTGAGCGCCCGCGTAAAGCACAATAAATTTATCCTGCCATCCTTCTCTCTTTCGTATCCCTTCAGTATCGATTTTTTGAAAAAAGCTTGCATCGGAGCCGTTTGGGATTAGTGATATTTTTTCCCCGCCTCTTTCCCGGACATGTTTAATAAATCCCGGAGAATTGACGATGATATGACCGGCGTGTTTGTAGAGAAATCCTTCCAGCCATTGGGACATGCGAATGATGGTCTTGTTTCTTAAAACACCTACTTCAACAGCGAAAGCAGGCCATAGGTCGCGAATTTCAAGCAGGAAAGGCTTCCCCTTTAAACCCGCCACCAGCCAGGCGGTAAACGCCTGGAATATCGGCGGGGAAGTTCCCCAAACCAGATCCACATTTTTAATTCTTATTGAACGGAAAAAAGAAGAAACCATGAAAGAAAAAAAGCTGATCACCCTGTGAAAAAAACTTTTATGAAGAGCCCGGTATGTATAAGCGCGATAAATCCGGACAGCTCCTCTTTCCTCTTCTACGAGCCTTTTGTTTGAGATTTCCTCACCAGTCAGATAGCTGACCGGACTTGCGATGATTGTGATTCTGTGCCCACGCTCCGCCAGAAAACGGGCAAATTCATAATGCCGTGTACCTCCGGGTTCATCCAGCTTGGTGAATGCCTGATGGATCAGCAAAATATGCATGTGCAGATTGTATATCAATTATCCAGGATCTTTATTTGCGTGACGATTTGAAGCGGGACCCTGGCAGTGAGATAAAAAAGGATCGATAAGGCAGGAATTTTTTTCCCATAGGTCGGTGAATACCACCCCAGATTTTCATCTGTGTTTGTTCCGAAAATTGTTTCGCCAGCACGGATGACGCTTATATTTGGTGAAAACTCTGTATTCGGAATGGAAAGCTGAAAAAATATTTGGCCAAAAGGCGCATCCAACCTGACCAGATTTTTTTTAATTAATGGAGGATAATCCGGCGCAAGCCAGTGAAGTTTAATCAGATGTTCCCGGTTTTTCTCTCTAGTGGTTTCCAGGAAATCTGTTATCAACCAGCCTGAGTCATCCTTCCAATCCAGATTTCTCTTGTGGATCACCCCGATCCATTGATAACCGTCATGAAGAGCGGACGCGGATTGCAGAGTTTTCTCAACAATTTTCGCCTGTGCCCAATCCAGCCACAGAAACCGCCCGGATCTTGTCATCTGGTCTTTATTGTCAAGGGAAATAGTATTGTGAACGCCAGTTGAGGCGAGCGCATTCTGCCAGGGATGCGGAGCGTTATAGAGGTAGGTCCCCGCGTCTTTCAATATATTTGTTCCTCTATGCCAGATATCCACATGAAGCTGGTCTGCGTGGGCGGGTCGGCTTGCAAATCTTACGACCCGCATGTAAGCCCAATTCTGGCTGTCACCAATTCGGGTGAATTGGTCACTCGATTCTTTTTCATGCGATTCATTTGATTGTTTTGAAATGTCAAGGGATATCCAAAAGCACAAATCTTCCCATTTTCCGGGAGGCAGGCCTGGCTTGCCTCTAAAAAGTCTGCTGGCGGCTTGCAGAACTGGCCTAAAATCGCTGTATCCCGCAGTTGTGAACTGCAGGATATTGGAGCCGTCGTTGTGACCGAGGTTCGCAGCTGATCCGCTGGTTTGATCCATATGCATGCCCAGCCATTTTACTGAGTTCGCCAGTTTCTCCCTTGTAATTTCTTCATAAGACAAAGATTGGCTTCTTAAAAGGGTTTCCATCCATATTGCCAGCATGAGCATCATGCGGTGATAATTCGTACTGTGCTGAACGTATTCTCCGTTCTCATTGATCTGCTTCTGAAGCGTATCGCAGAACAGCGCTTTCCCTTTTCGCTGCCATTTTTTGGCAACTGGATGATTCTTTAGAAATACCCCGGCCGTATATAAACCGGCCGCCTCGGAAAGGATGTGGTTGTTGTTTTGTGCAATCGCATAGGAAGTAGTTGGCATAATCCTGTTTGCATGATTGACTACGGAAGAGCAGATTGCCTGTATGCGCTTTTCGGTGAAGGATGGGGAAGCGCGCAGAAAATGGAGCGCTGCAACGATGTGGATTAACCTCAAAGCAACTTCCTGGGCGGACTGCCAGTTAGGCCCCTTATTTACAGGATTTTCTTTGGTGAATTGCTCAAAATATTTCCAAAAGGTTTCGGGGTATTTCTCATTGCCTGAAACCAGGAATGCCTGTCCGAGACGCACTGCCCAATTAAACCTGGCTGGCTCCCAGATAAATTTGATGTCCGTGTCTTCCTTTTGTTGGTTCTTTTCCAGTTCTGTCCAGTGCACAAGCGGCAGTTTCGGTTCAAGGTCAAGTCTAACCGGATCAGCACCAAATAACCGGATTTTTCCCCTGCATATTTCATCCGCCATCTGGAGGATTTGGTCAAAAGTTTCTTTATCTAATTTCCGGATTTGCTTCTCTCCGGGTACGGGAAAAAACCAATTTGGCTTCAGTTCCGATTGCGCAATGGATTCATCACAGGATTTTGTTGGAGTAAGCAAACGATATGCCCCTGAAAAAATTCCCAGTCTGTAAACTGTAAAATGAAAGATCTGCCGAAATCCCAGTTGAGCCGCTGCTTTTAACAGAA
>CAYPPV010000097.1:0-5950 GCA_964412705.1 uncultured Pelolinea sp.
CCAGAAATTGGATATCCCCATTGCAGGAGTTATCGAAAATATGGGAGCAATGGAAATGCCTGACGGCTCAAAGCTCGATATTTTTGGAGAGGGTGGAGGAGAAAAACTTGCAGAGCACTATAATTTAAAATTCCTGGGCAGAATCCCTATTGATCCAAAATTAAGAATGTCTGGAGATACAGGCAAACCTATCGTAATAAGCGAACCCGATTCGAGAACATCATCAATTATTAATGAGATTGCCTGCGAAGTTGCTTCATACATTTGTAGGTTAAATCTTGGGTAACCTTTAAATATATGAATCAAAATGGACAAAATCTGCCGACAATTGTCGGCATAAAATTTTCTGAAATAGGTAAAAATTACTATTTCGACGCATCAAATCTGGAAGATCTAAAAATTGGCGACCACATAATCGTCGAAACGAGCAGGGGGTGGCAGATAGGGGAGTTGGCAGAATTTGTGGATGATCCCAAATTATTGAAGAATGCCAACTACAAACCTGTAGAGAGAATTGCAAATGAGAATGATCTAAGAAAAAAAGAGGAATTAGAGAGAAGAGGAGAGGAAGCCCTTCAGATATGTCTTGATGAACTAAATAACATAGGTTTAAAGGGAGTGAAAGTTATTTCCGCTGAATACAGCTTTGATTCAAAAATCCTTTCCTTCTTGTATTCCACATCCACAGAAAAGTCCCCTGACCTGGCAGATTTAAAAAACGCAGTTGAAAAACGAATACAGGATATCCGTATCGATTTCCATAAAATTGGCCCAAGAGACGCAGCCAAATTTTTTGGAGGAATGGGGGCTTGCGGTCTCGAAACCAGGTGCTGTGCACAATTTTTATGCGGTTTTGAATCAATCTCAATCAGGATGGCGAAAAAACAGGGTGTATCTCTAACACCATCGGATATCACCGGAATGTGTGACCGATTGAGATGCTGTCTAAATTATGAGTATTGCCAGTATGTTGAAGCAATAAAGGAAATGCCTAGAAAAAACCGCCTTGTCACTACACCGAAAGGGATTGGCAAGGTGAAAGACATAGCTCCTCTGCGAAAAACCGTATATGTCCAGTTAGATGATATTGGATTGAAAGAATTTGATGTGGGCGAGATTGAAGAAGTAAAAACCGAATCAGGAATAGATAAACGAAAAGGGAAAAAAAGTACGGATGCAAGAAGAAAGAGAGACCAAAAAAGAAACCGCTGAAATCCCCATTGAGGAAATATGGGGTAAGAAAAAAAAGATCCTGGTCATTCTCGCGCATCCGGATGACCCAGAATTTTTTTGTGGGGGAACAATCGCTAAATGGACCGCCGCGGGAAACGAGGTTGTTTATTGTCTGTTGACTAAAGGAGATAAAGGAATACAGGAAGGATTTAACTTCAGGGGAGACATTAAGGATCTTCGGATAAAAGAACAGAAAGAAGCAAGTGTGGAGTTGGGGGTTAATGAAATCGTTTTCCTTGAATATAAAGATGGATATTTGGTTCCAAATCTGGAAATGAGGAAAAGAATTACTTACATAATACGCAAAATTCAACCGGAAATCGTTGTTACCTGTGATCCGACAAATTATTTTATCCGAGATGACTACATCAATCATCCAGACCACAGGGCGGTCGGACAGGCAACCATTGATGCTGTTTTCCCCGCTTCTCAAAATGCACGCATTTTCCCTGATTTATTAGAACAGGAAGAACTACATCCCCACCACGTCCAGGAAGTATGGCTATCCCTTCCATATCAGCCCAATCTTACAGTGAATGTTACTGATACCTGGGATAAAAAGATCGCGGCTTTACTTAATCACCAATCACAGATTGGTGACCCCGAAGTTTTTATCGAACGTATGAAATCAAGTCATACTGAGGATACGGACGCATCCAATCCCAGGTACGAAGAACATTTTAGAAGAATTATTTTAAGAAAAAAGTAAATTATTTTTTGCATTTTCCTCACTACTTATTTCAAGAACCCATGCTATAAATAATATTAATCTGATTAATATTATTTATGAAAAGCCATTCATTTATCTCTCAAAAGCAGGACCAATTTCTTGAATATTTAATTTCCCATCATGTAAATAATGATGATTCAATTCTTTCTATCAGGCAAATCAGCGAAGATCTTGAAATCAGCGCAGCCAGTGTGCGCGAGCTGTTGGAACTGGGAAAGAATTTTGGGCTGATTAATGCCCGACCACGCAAAGGAATTGAAATTCTTCCATACAATTTCTACCCTGCGGTTGTTAAGAGTCTTTATTGTGGGATCAAAATTAATAAAACCCTTTTCCAGCAGTTTTTTGATTTAAGAAATCAATTGGAGAAGGCATATTTTATAAGGGCAGCCGAATCATTAACCATTGAGGATTGGAAAGATTTGGAGGAACTCGTTTATAGAGCAAAGAGAAAACTTAAGAGTAATCCAGCACAAATACCCCACACTGAACATAGAAAATTCCATTTATTGATTTATCGGCACCTGGAAAATATTTTTGTAACCGGATGCCTTGAAGCTTTCTGGGATGTGTATGAATTAATCGGAATGAATTTATATGAGGATCTGAAATATCTCAACCGGGTCTGGAAATATCATGAAGAAATTGCACATCAAATATCAAAGGGAAATCTGGATGATGCCGCGAAATCATTATCTGATCATATGGAAATGATCTATACAAGGTAAAAAGGAAAAATATCATGAAGAATAACATGATAGTAAATGATTTTGGAATTTTAATCAGCACTGTAAATGGGTCGGGCAGCACAACCGCAAACAATACAATTCTTCAAGCCGTTTTCAAAATGGGAATCCCTATATCCGGCAGAAATATTTTTCCATCTAATATTCAGGGAATGCCCACTTGGTATTTTCTCCGCATCAGCGATAAAGGATATTTGGGCCGATTGGAAAAAAATGACATACTAATTGAAATGAATCCGACGACCCTAAAAGATAATTTAAAAAATTTAAAATCCGGCGGTGTAATAATCATCAACAAGAACATCTCTCTGACGGGTATTAATAAAAATTATGTTATTTACCAGATGCCAGTTGATGACATACTGAAAGAATTGGATGTTCCATCAAACCTGTCATTGTATCTGGCAAATATGGTTTATGTAGGCGTTCTTTCATGGTTAATAGGAATCGATTTAAAACAGATAGAAAAAACGCTCGATAAGCATTTTCACGGAAAACAAAGCGCCGTTGATATGAATTTACGCGTAGTTAAAGATTCATTCAAGTGGGGAGAGGAAAACCTCAAAAAAATGGATTCATACAAATTGGAAGAGGGAGAACCGTTTAGCAATAAAATCATAATAGATGGGAATACTGCTTCAGCGCTTGGAGCATTGTATGGAGGGTTGCAATTTGCTGCCTGGTATCCTATCACGCCAGCATCCAGCTTATCGGAATCCGTCAATGAATACATTGCAAAAATAAGGACAGACCCCGAAACGGGAATAGCCACATGCGCAGTCGTTCAGGCAGAAGATGAATTGGCAGCGGTGGGGATGGCGGTCGGGGCCGGTTGGGCAGGCTTGCGCTCGATGACAGCGACTTCGGGACCAGGATTGTGCTTAATGGCGGAATTCATCGGACTGGCATATTTCGCTGAAATTCCACTAGTCATATGGGATGTGCAAAGAGTAGGCCCGAGTACTGGGTTGCCAACTCATACATCCCAGGGCGATTTGGCTTTTTCTTATTTTATTAGCCACGGGGATAAGGACATCATTCTTTTATTACCCGCAAATATCAATGAATGTTTCGAGTTTGGTTGGAAAGCACTAGATATTGCAGAGCAGCTGCAAACACCGGTTATCGTTTTGAGCGATTTGGAATTAGGGATGAATTTATGGATGAGCGACGAATTTTCCTATCCTGATAAAGAGTTAAAAAGAGGCAAAATTCTGTGGGAAGAAGAGCTGGAAAAAATAGTTACTGGGAACAAAGAGAAATGGGGGCGCTATAAAGACCTGGATAGGGATGGTATCCCTTACCGCACCGTTCCGGGAAATCTTCATCCCCAATCAGCTTATTTTACAAGAGGTACGGGGCACGACCCCTTTGCTCATTATAGTGAAGATGCAAAAGAATGGGAAGACAACCTGCTTCGGTTGAAACGGAAAGTAAAAAAAGCGAAAGACCTACTTCCACCCCCCATAGAAGAGATAAAAAAAAGCAGCAATGATGGCATCATCTCCTATGGGTCCAGTCATTTTCCAGTAATTGAAGCTGTTGATGGTATGAATCTTCAGGTAAAAAGATTCGACTATCTTAGATTACGGGGAATCCCTTTCAATGAGAGTGTTTCTGAATTCCTAAATAACCACAATAGGGTATTCATTGTAGAGAATAATCGTGACGGCCAAATGGCGCAGATTTTATCAGTGGAATTTCCTGAATACGCTTATAAACTAAAAAAGATTTCCCGCTGTGACGGTTTGTCGTTAAGTTCAGAGTGGATAAAGAAAGAAATTGAGGAAATCCTATGACTATGACTGTACAAAAATTTGGCCCCTCAAAATTTTTTACAAAAGAGGATTATCGGGGGAGGCCCTCTACCTTATGCCGGGGCTGCGGCCATAATTCTATAGCTAATATGATTATACGTGCCTGCCTTGAACTGAAGATGGACCCCAAGAAAATTGTTAAATTCAGTGGTATTGGCTGTTCAAGCAAATCAGCCGCATATTTTTTGGAAAATTCCTTCGGTTTTAACAGCCTTCATGGAAGAATGCCGTCTGTTGCGGAAGGAGCATTGTTCGCAGATACAAGCCTGAAAGGAATCGGCGTAAGCGGTGATGGAGATACAGCAAACATTGGGTTGGGACAATTTAAACATCTCGTTAGGAGAAATGTCCCAATGGTTTACATTGTTGAGAATAATGGTGTTTACGGTCTTACGAAAGGCCAATTCTCTGCTACAGCGGAAAAAGGCCTTACGCTAAAAAGACAGGGAGAAAACCCGTATCTTCCTGTGGATATTGCTATGGAGGCGATCTCAGCAAATGCATCCTTTGTCGCCAGGTCATTTGCTGGTGACCCCAAACAATTAAAGGAATTAATTAAAGCAGCCATCAGCCATGATGGCACAGCTGTACTCGATATTATCAGTCCATGCGTTACATTCAACAACCAGGATTATTCCCTGCATTCCTATTCATGGGGAAAAGGACATGAAGCTCCACTTCACGAACTTGAATTTGTTCCACCCAGAGATGAAATCACAATTGAAGATTTTGAGAGGGGAGCTGTAAAGGAGGTAACAATGCATGACGGTTCTGTGATTGTCTTTAAAAAACTGGAAAAAGAATATGATCCAACAAACAGAACCGAGGCGGTCCGCATGCTGGAAGAGGCTATTCGGAGAAACTGGCTGATAACAGGGCTGATCTATATAGACCCGGATTCTCCCACAATATTTGATATGTATTCACTTGGAGAGGGTCCAATGAACAGGGAAAAATCTGAAAATCTTCGGCCTGACAGAAAATCGCTGGAATTGATCAACCTCAATTATAAATAATTAGTTATTATTAAGACTTCCGATTGTGTGTATTAATGCCAGGTTGGTTGCGCACATTGCGCCAATAGGAAAACCGCAGATTAAAACAATCTTTTCCCCTTCATTTATTCCTGGATAGGGTATTAAAGCTTTTTCAACATATCTGATCATTTCTTCAAGGGTGTCGGAAAAGGGTACCCGATGGGGAATGACTCCCCAATAAAGCCCCAATTTTCTGTATGTTGCATAGTTTGGGGTAAAGGCTAGGATGGGGACTTCAGGGCGTGCTTTTGATTGGAGTAAGGCCGTTCTGCCAGACTGTGTGAACACAGCGACTGCAGCCACCTCCCGGTCATGTGCGAGTTCGCGGGCCGCGATTGAAATTGCCGCCGCATCATCCTGATCCCTTCCTATTCCTGTCTTGTTATA
>CAYPPV010000098.1:0-5786 GCA_964412705.1 uncultured Pelolinea sp.
TATAGCAGTGTTTAATTACACGATACGGTATTAACGATACCGTGTGAATATAATGTGCAGAATATAATGGGAGCAATATCAAGGCGCCCAACAAGATAGTTCGTGAAGAAGTAGAATACGGAATAGGTCACTATGGTGATATCTTTGCCTTCCCGCTTAATGTCCGCCTTACCCAGTGGAATGAGGTACTCTTCCTCCGGCACTTCGCCATCGGTCATGTACAATTTTTTATTCTCTAAGAAGATCACTGGATAGTCTGATCGGATGCTTGATTTCAGCAATCCTTTTGCATCGTACGGCGTTGAAGGCATCACAACCTGCAAGCCGGGAATCTGGTAAAACATTCCCTCAAGGCTCTGGGAATGCTGACCTGCAACGCCGTTCCCCACGCCCCCCTGGGTACGCAATACTATGGGAACCGTCCCCTGCCCTCCGGTCATGAAGTTGAACTTTGCCGCTTGGTTTGCGATCTGGTCCATTGCTAAATAAGTGAAATCAACAAAAAGCACTTCAACAACGGGCCTTGCGCCGAGAATAGCGGCTCCGCCCGCCATACCTACAAAAGAAGCTTCCGAGAGAGGGGTATCAATAACGCGTTCTTCGCCGAATTCCTCAAGAAGTCCGGCCGTAACTTTATAAGAACCTCCCCTTTCTGCAATTCCTGCGCCCATGCAGAAAACCATGGGATCACGCCTCATCTCTTCAAAAAGCGCCTGATTCAAAGCTTTCCGGTACTGCAAAACTGCCATGTATAGTCTCCAATCGCCTTATTGAACTTGCCTGGAAATTTCTTCCAGGAATTCCTCTTCCGATGGTTCGGGGCTCTCAATTCCGTATTGCGCCGCTTCGGAAATTTCCTTGTCCACAGCCCTGCTGATTACATCAATATCTTTTTGTGATACGCCGTTCTTCAGAAGATAGTTCTCCAGCAGAATGATGGGGTCTCTGGATTTCCAGTATTCCATCTCGTCTGCGGGCATATACGCTCCGGGGTCATTGAGATGGTGCCCGCCGTACCGGTACGTTTTACATTCCAGCAAAGTAGGCCCCTGCCCCGCACGCGCCCTTTTTAATATCTCCTCCATTGTTTCAAAAATCGTCACCGCATCATTCCCTTCTATGGTGAGACCTGGAATGCCGTAGCTTTCCGCCCGCTTCGAAAGGTCAGAGATATTGACCATATCGCTGATGCGTGTGGATACAGCGTACTGGTTATTTTCGATTACGAAAATAACAGGAAGATTGTAGATTGATGCCATATTGATGGATTCATGGAATGTCCCCTGATTGGTGGCGCCGTCGCTGAAAAAGCAGATGACAACCTGGTCTGTTCTCTTAATTTTGATGGCCAATGCTGCGCCGGCAGCAATCGGGATGCCGCCTCCAACAATACCGTTTGCGCCAAGATTGTTCTGTTTCATATTCGCCACATGCATGGAGCCGCCCCTGCCCCGGCAGTAGCCGGTCTCCTTGCCCATCAGTTCAGCAAACATCTTTTTCAAGTCGTGCCCCTTGGCAATCGCATGCCCATGCCCTCTATGGGTGCTGACAATATAATCATCCGGTCTTAGGGCGGATATTACACCTACCGCGATCCCTTCTTCGCCGATATAGGGGTGAAGATACCCATAAATATTCCCCTGCCGGTACTGCCTGATGGCCTCTTCCTCGAAGCGGCGAATTTTCAGGGCAGTTTGAAACATCTTCTTTAAGATATCTGTATCAATTTTCATGCAACCTCTTTTTTCGTTGTGGAATTTACAGAATTTCAGGAGGAAAAATAATTTACCAGCAACTCAGCGGTTAAAACGCCGTCAAAATCCAGACCTGCTTCTCTGGACTTCAGTTCTCCTTTTTCTCCGTCAGGATCGCCCAGGCAGCTAACAATTAAATCCGCCTGGCTGAGATCCTCATTTTGTGTGTAAAAATTGGTCGTCGCCACCACATGCATCCCTGCCGCTTTTGCCGCCGCTACGCCATTATGAGAATCTTCAATGACAACGCATTCTTCAGGTGCCAAACCTGATTTTTCAAGTGCCAGGTTGTAAATTTCGGGATCTGGCTTTTTCCTGGATACAACATCGCCAGCTAATATAAAATCGAAGTCAATGTCCTTCAGCATGTTCCCGGCGACCGCTTTGGCCGATCGCTGGTTGGATGTGGTACAAACAGCCAGGACCAGCCCCATTTCATTGATTTCCTTCATCAGTCGCTTCACACCTGGACGCAGGGGCAATTCACCGCTCTCAATGAGTTGAATGAATGCATCCGTTTTATACCTGTGCATATCCTTTATCAACTGATCTTCTTTCTCGAGAGGAACCTCCACACCAAAACCCTTCGTGTGCAGGTAGTGCCGCATGCGCTCCTTTCCCCCCCCAACCTGGAGCAGTTGGTGATACTCGTCCACCGACCAATGGAAGTCAAATCCAAAATGATCAAAGGTCTTGTTGAAAGCAATGCGGTGTCCGTCTTTTTCAGTATCGATGATTACACCGTCCTGATCAAAAAAGAATCCCTTGATTTCTGTCATTATTCGCTCCTGTCGAAATGAAATTCATCCATTATGCCCTACCGGCGCTCCCCAACATGGCAATCCATGCTTTTACTCTCTCTTTTGTAGCCTGTTTGGCGTGCTTGTCCAGTTTGCCCGGGTTGTACTCCTCGCGGTTTGCGGAAATATATTCGTAAACAGCATTAATCCACGTGCGTTTCAAATCCGTAGAGACATTGAATTTGGAACCGCCCAACTCGACCAGTCGTTTAACAGTGTGCTCGGGCAGGCCTGTTCCCCCGTGAATGACAAGAGGAGTTCGGATCCGGTCCTTATTCAGGAAATCAGAAATCTTTTTAAACCGTTCAAAATCCACTTTCGGGTCTTTTGTTTTATAAACCCCATGCGCGGTTCCGATGGCTGGTGCCAGCAGGTCCACTCCGGTTTCCTTAACATAATCGAGTACCTGCTCTGGATCACACAGCTTGGATTCGTCTTCCACCACTTTGATTTGGTCCTCAACACCGGAAACGGTCCCCAATTCTCCTTCCACGGAAATTCCGCTCGCTGCATGGCAGTATTCAACCACCTCTTTTGTTCGCCGGATATTTTCTACATATGCTTCCCTTGAAGCATCAATCATGATATTCGTCCAGCCCGTGTCAGCGCACTTCTTGCAGTACGCAATATCCTGGCAGTGATCCAGGTGCAGGCAGATGGGAATAGAGGATGATTCTGCTATCGCGCGGAATACCGATACAATCACCTCTTCTCCCAGAAACTTGGCCGGCGTGACGGAGGTCTGGATAATCAGGGGGGCTTTCATCTCTTCATGGGCTTCCACAACTCCTTCAAGCTGGATCAGATTGGTGATATTGAACGCGCCCACAGCATATCCCTTCTGTGCAGCCGTGATTGATAATTCTCGAGCATTTACTAGCGCCACCGTTCCTCCTTTTCGTATACCGATAAATGATTCAAATGAATATTCAATTTCCCTAATTGTTCACATATTATGAACATTATGATATGATTTAATAAATTTGTCAAGCATTATTCAATTTTTTTAGAGTTCACAAGCGATGCCAAATAACCAGATACCTGTAAGAAGGGAATATGTAAACCGCAAACTCGCGGCTTATTTTCTTTCGCTTAACCCCGGGGATAACATAAAGAGCGTCCGCGAATTGGCATCCGGCTGTTCTGCCAGTATTGGGCTCATATCAGAAAGCATTTCTCACCTCGAGAAAATCGGCGTGATCAAGATCGAGCGAAGGGGCCAGCTTGGTTCATGCCTCCTCGAATATTCACCCGGCGGTTTATGGAATGCCGCCCATGGAGAGCCGCTAGTGATCGCCCACACCCTTCCCTCCACCCCTCGCTACGAAGGCCTTGCAACAGCCTTGAAGCAAATTTTTAACCAAAATGGCGTGGAAGTCTATTTCATTTTTATCCGCGGATCGCGCACCCGATTACAAGCGCTTCAGGAAAAACGCTGCCATATTGCATTAATGTCTCAGTTTGCTGCTGAAGGTCTCTGCTCCAGAAAAGAGAAGAACGCACTTACGCTTCCTGCCGGCAGTTTTGTAAAATCCCACCAGGTGTTTTTCAGACAGGATACACTCGAAGATAATCAAACTAACCGCGTGGCTGTTGACCCGGATTCTTACGATCAGTTCCGGCTTTCATCCATTGAATTTAAAGACGAGGGTGTTGAATTCAAGAAACTCTCCTTTCTAAATATTCGCCGATACCTGCTTGAGAACAAAGTGGATATCGCACTCTGGACGGAAGAGGATATGAAAAATTGGACTGGTGGTGCCATACAGAGCCGCCCCTTATCATTAAAAACACGCCGCATAATCGAGCAGAATGATACCCGCGCTTCTCTGATTGTACGGAAGGAAGACACGGCAACCGCACGCCTGATTGAAACAACCCTGGAGGAGAAAAAAATAGCAGAAATTCAGCAGAGCGTCATTTCTGGGAAAATCATTCCGGAATATTAGCGGAAGACATATTTTGAGAGGAAATTGATGGACAGGATACAAAAGCAAGGTTTCACTGCGGACAGAACCTCCTTGAACATGGAAGATTATCTGGAACTGGAGTATTCATTCGAGACGATTGGAAAGCCAGAGGAAACAGCAGCCCGCCTCTGCCAGGAAATGTCTACTGCCCAATGGAGCCGCGTTGGGGTTGATGAGGATTTCCGCCCGAAATTCGGCGCCAAAGTAATCGACCTCACTGAAGTCATAGAAATTGACCAGCCAAGCAGCCCGCATATGGCCAAATTAATTGGCTGGGATGGAAGCCCGCTGTATGCATGTAGGGTGAAAATCGCCTACCCATACAGGAATTTCGGAACCAAGATACCAAATATGCTCACCGCAATCTGTGGCGAAGGTGTTTTCCATGCCCCCGATATTTGCGCTATCCGATTAACTGACATCCGGTTTCCCGATAGTTTCCTGAAGGATTTTCAAGGACCGCAGTTTGGCGTTGAGGGAATCCGGGAGATGCTGGAAGTTTATGACCGACCAATCTTCATCGGCATCATCAAACCGAATATCGGTTTGCCGCCAGCCGAGTTCGGGGAAATTGCCTATCAGGCATGGCTGGGCGGGGTCGATGTGGCAAAAGATGATGAACAGATCGGGAACGTGGGTTGGTCTACCCTTGAAGAAAGGACAAAAATTCTGGGAAATTTACGAAAAAAAGCTGAGGATGCCTCAGGAAAACAGAAAATGTATCTCGCGAATATTACGGACAGGGTGGACCAACTCCTGGACAACCTGAAAACTGCTGAAAGGAACGGGGCGAATGCGGTGCTGGTCAACAGCATGCCGGTCGGATTCAGCGCCCTGCGCATGCTGCGCGAACATGCCAGCGTGCCGATCATCTCCCACTTTCCTCTTTACACAGCGCTTTCACAATTGCCTTTCCACGGCATCAGGGAATGTGTTTTTACAAAAATTATCCGGCTCTGCGGGGCGGACGGCTTGGTTTATCCGGGTTTCGACCCGCGCATGAAAACGCCCGAAGAAGAGGTGCTCGCCTCTGTTAGAGTATGCAAAACCATCCTGGGCAACCTCAAACCAATTCTGCCCATCCCCGCAGGATCCGAATCCGCGCTCACTCTGCCGGACCGGTATATGAGAATCGGCAGTATTGATTTCGGACTGGGCGCCGGCCGTGGGGTAACCAGCCATCCGCTTGGCCCGAAGGGCGGAGCGGCTAGTCTGCTCCAGAGCTGGCAGGCTATCCAGAGCGGATCATCCCTGGAAGAATA
>CAYPPV010000099.1:0-5770 GCA_964412705.1 uncultured Pelolinea sp.
TCCATAATGCATCGTAAATTCCCAGCTTCTTAATTTTCCTTTCCTTTTTACCGGCGAATTCAGCAATAATCAGGAGAATGCTTGTGCCTATCAAGAAAAACGGTGTAATTTCCGGGTTGTTGAAGGATGATTCAATTTGTTGTTTTAACAGCAAACCCATAATCGCTGCAGGAATGGTTGCGATGAGTGCAAAAATCCCAACTCTGGCGGCTTCATCCTCTAATAATCTTTTTTTCCTGATTCCATTGGAAATGGACTGCCCTATTGTGAGTAAATCCTCCCTGTAATAAATTATTAAGGAGATGAGCGTACCGATCTGGACCAAAACACCAAACGCAAAAGAATATGTCTCTTCAAGCTGCCAGCCAAAAAGATAAGGGATGATAACAAGGTGTCCCGAGCTTGAGACGGGAATAAATTCGGTGATTCCTTGGATAATGCCTAGAATGATTGCCTGGATGATGTTCATAAGATGAGAGTTTTATGCGGATAATCCTTTCAATATAGAGTTTACGTAGCTTTCGAAACGATTTTCTAAAATACTCTTTCGGATATTTCTTACAAGTTCAGTCAGGGTAAATATGTTATGAATGGATAGTAATGTGGATGCGAGCATTTCATTTACATTGATTAAATGTCTGAGATATGCCCTTGAGTAATTTCTGCATGTATAACAACCGCAAGATATGTCAATGGGCTCAGGATTACTGATGTTCTCGGATTTCAATAGATTTTCTCTGCCTTTCAGAGTTTGAGCCGCATGGTGCCTGGCCAAACGGGTAGGCAGCACACAATCAAACATATCCACACCTCTGCGGATTCCCTCGATTAAGTCATATGGCGTACCCACGCCCATTAAATATCTGGGTTTTTCAGTTGGCAATACGGCATTCACGATCTCAATCGAGCGAAACATTTCTTCTTTGGATTCGCCCACAGACAATCCCCCAATTGCGTAGCCTGGAAAATTTAAAGATGAGATAAATTTTGCAGATTGTTCTCGTAAATCAGGGAATATACCTCCCTGCACAATTCCAAAAAGCGCCTGGTCTTCTCTTCTTTTTGTCTGGATGCACTCTTTTGCCCAGCGGTGGGTTCTTTCCATCGCCATTTCAATATAAGATCGATCATCTGGAACCGCGCATTCATCAAAAGCCATGATGATATCTGCTCCGAGTTCTTCCTGAATCCGAATTGCTTTTTCCGGTGTAAATTCATGGCTGGACCCGTCAATATGGCTCCTGAAAATAACGCCCTCATCCGTTACGGACCGCATGTCACCTAAAGAAAAAACCTGAAAACCGCCGGAATCAGTGAGGATAGGCTTCTTCCAGTTCGTAAACTTGTGCAGCCCGCCCATTCTCTGGATAACATCACTGCCAGGCCGCAAATAAAGATGATAGGTGTTGGCTAGAATTATTTGTACGCCGATTTCATTTAGCTGCTCGACGGTCACTGCCTTCACAGTTGCTTGAGTGCCGACAGGCATAAATACCGGCGTTTTAATTTTTCCATGGGGAGTGGAAAATATGCCGGCGCGTGCAGCGCCATCCGTTGCCGTAATACTGAAGTGAAAGTCCGCTGACATATCCAAAGGATTATATTCTATCAATCAGTCGCCAGCTTGAAGAATTTAGGGCCGGCGTTTATACTTGGGCGCATGGGTATTGATAATTTCGGCACGTGGTTGGAAATTAAGCTCTCAACACTGGAAAATAATTTTAAAGTGATTTCAAATCTTACCGGCTGCCTTGTTATGCCCGTGGTAAAGGCCAATGCTTATGGGCATGGATTGGAGAGAGCTGCAGCTTGTCTTGAAAAGGCGGGTGCGAAATGGTTCGGCGTAGCAAGGATTGAGGAAGCCCTGGCTTTAAGGGCTGCTGGCATTCAATCCAATATTTTGGTTCTCGGATACACATCCCCCGTCCGTGTTCCCCACGCGCTGAAGGAGAATATAACGCTGACCGTCTACGATTTCTCGGTCGCAGAATCCTATTCAAAGCAGGCGGGAGCTCTGGAGAGCCCGGTCAACATTCATGCAAAAATTGACACGGGAATGGGAAGGCTTGGGATACAAGATAAGTTTGCCGAAAACTTTATTTCATTGCTTCATAAAAATAAATGGTTGAATCTGCAAGGGATTTTCACCCATTTCGCAAGGGCTGACGAACCAGAGGCAAATACAACGAAAAACCAGATAGAACGTTTTGGGAAAATCATTTCGAATCTTCAAGAAGCAGGAATTTGTCCCGAAATTATTCATGCCGCAAATTCAGCGGGCGCAATTGAATTCCCGGAATCCAGATTTAACATGGTACGCGTTGGCATTGGATTATATGGCCTCTCGCCTTCCAAGTCAGTTAATCTTCCGCCTTCTATAGATCCTGCTTTGTCGTGGAAAACCAGGCTGATATCAATTAAAGAGCTGGAGAAGGGTCATGGGGTCAGCTATGGTTTCAGCTATTACACGAAAAAGAAAGAACGGATTGGGGTGATCGCTGTGGGATATGGAGACGGATTCCGGAGGCAACCCGGGAACAAGGTATTAATCCGCGGTAAGATCGCTGATGTGGTTGGCAATGTATGCATGGACCAGAGTATGGTTCAGATTGATCATATTCCGGATGCGGAAATCGGGGATGAAGTTGTTCTAATCGGATCACAAAACGGAAAAGAAATTACCGCAACCGATATCGCGGATAGATGGAATACTATAAATTATGAAGTGATTTGCGGCCTGGCATCAAGAATGCCGCGCTATTATCTCAAATAACCCCAAATGGAAAAGAATCAAAAAAAAGATGGGTTGTGCCGCCCCGTATTCCTTTCCAGGTCGAGAAGGAACTTTCAGAATACCCGCCAATTTTTCGGCAGATTCTGTTTAATAGGGGAATTCCCGATTCTTTATCGGCCAAAGGTTTTCTTGAATGCAAACAGCCAGAATATGATCCCTTCCTTCTCAAGGATATGAGTCAGGCGGTTGAAACTATTACAGAAGCTGTTAAAGGAAAGAAACGCATTCTGGTTTTCGGAGATTACGATGTGGATGGCGTTACAGCAACAGCGCTCCTTATCCAGACAATTTGGAGAATGGGTGGTATGGCGATTAAATACATACCCAACCGCTTTAAGGAAGGGTATGGTTTTTCTACTGAAGCTTTAGAGAAAGTGCTGGAATTAGAGCCGGATTTAATCATCACAGTTGATTGCGGAGTGCGTTCTATTAACCAAATTAACCGGGTCAGGCAAATGGGGATAAAGATCATTATTACCGATCATCACCAACCGCTAGAAAATCTGCCGGCGGCCAATGCAATAATATGCCCCAGGCAGCCTGGAGATAATTACCCGAATTCAGATTTATCTGGTGTTGGCCTCGCTTACAAAGTTGCTAAGGCATTATCCTTCACAGGTGAATTTGATAATTTTGAAGTTTCTGATATGCTGGATCTGGTTGCAGTAGGTACGATTGCGGATTTGGCCAAATTATCACCGGAAAACCGTGTACTCGTAAGAGCCGGCTTGGATCAGATCAATTTAAGAAAAAGGCCCGGATTAAGCGCCTTATGCGCGGTCAGCGGTCTTGAAACCGCAAAAATCCAAGCGGATCATATCGGGTTTATTTTGGGACCGCGCCTGAATGCTGCTGGCCGTCTGAGCAGTGCGGAAAAGGCATATCAGCTTCTGATTGCGGAAGACGGAAATTCTGCTGCCAAGCTGGCGTTATTGCTGGATCAGGAAAATCGGAAACGCCAGGAAATAACCAGACAAATACTGGAAGAAGTGGAGACCTGGATGGAGAAAGAGGGTTCTAGAAGAATTGACCTTCCGTTGATTTTTTATTCACATGAAGGGTTCAATGAAGGAGTTCTGGGGCTGGCGGCTTCCCGTTTGGCAGAAATGTTTTATCGCCCCGCCATTGTTGGAACCATCAAAGATGATTTAATGCGCGCTTCTTGCCGGTCCATACCAGAGGTCAATATCACAAGCACATTGGATAAATGTAAGGAGTTGCTTTTACAGCATGGCGGACATGCGATGGCAGCTGGTCTCACCATGGAAACAGTTCAAATCGACCGATTTCGGGAAAAAATGTCTGAATTATTATTTGAAAAAATTTCGGGGTTAGATCTGGTTCCTACAATCCGAGCGGAAACAGAGGTCAATCTTCTGGATCTTCATCCAAATTTGATTCCATACCTCTCAATGCTTGAACCAACCGGTGTTGGTAACCCTGCTCCGCTTTTTATTTCCCGCAATGTACAAATTCTATATCCAAAATCTGTGGGAAAAGATGGAGATCATTTGAAATTTATGGTGCAGAACGCCGAAAACTCACCGGACAAACAAGGAAAAATCAGATATGATGCGATCGCTTTTCGGTTTGGGCATCTGAAAGAGGTTTTATCCAATAGTGGGAAAGCGGATATCCTTTTTTCATATGAGATCAACCATTTCAATGGCAACGAGAAACTTCAATTAAATGTCAGAGATATCAAAATTAATTAATTTTTTATGAATGAGAAGATTTACCAGGTCTGATTAATCAACAAATCTGTATTTAATAAGAGTCCAAAAAGCGGCCAACGCATCCTTGAAACCGATTTTCTTCCCCTCAGAATAATCTCTTGGATTAAATGTGATCGGCACTTCGAAAATCCTTACTTTTTTCTTCAGGATTTTTGCTGTAAATTCCGGCTCGAAATCAAATCTGCGTGCATGGATAGTAATATCGCGGATGACTTCTTTTCTGAATACCTTGTATCCGGTTTCCATATCACTGAGGATATTGTTATAGAGAATATTGGTAATGAAAGTGAGCAGTTTATTTGCGACCATATGCCAGTAAAGAATGGGGCGGCGAGCGCCGCCCAGAAATCTTGAACCGTATACGACATCTGCAATGCCTTCATCAATGGGCTTTAGTAATTGTGAATATTCTCTCGGGTCATATTCCAGGTCTGCATCCTGAATGATGATTACATCCCCGGAGGCAGATTTTATCCCGGCCTTTACGGCGGCTCCTTTCCCCTGGTTTTTTTTGAAGAAAATTAATTTTGTATTTTTATTGGTGGCAAGTTTCTTGAGGATTTCTGGCGAACGATCAGTTGATCCATCATCAATAAAAATGATTTCCGACGGAATGCCGGTACTTACAACGCGTTTAAATATTTCTTCAATTGTTTCTTCTTCATTAAAAACAGGAACAATCACGCTGAGGCGCATTTGAAAAAATTATAAATGAACAGCAAAGAATATAATTCAAATTGAAGAATGAATGGAGACAGGATGCATTTAATTGATCAATTATCAAGCCCAATCCTCATTGCACACAGGGGATCATCAAAATACGCTCCGGAAAATACTTATGCCTCATTTGACACAGCCCTAAAGCAGGGGGCGATGGCTTTTGAACTGGACACAATGCTTACCATAGACCATATTCCAGTCGTTATCCATGACAGGCGGCTTGAAAGAACTACGAATGGAAAGGGGTTGGTGGATAAGACTCATAGTGAAGAATTGAAGAAACTTGATGCGGGCAGTTGGTTTTCAAATGCATTTAAAGGCGAGAGAATCCCGTTTTTGAAAGATTTATTAATCCGATATCATAAAAATGTGCTGATTAATATCGAACTGAAGAATCTGCATTCTTTAAGAGATGCTCTTCCGGATATCGTGCTGGAATTAATTCTCGAGTTAAAGGTGGCGAATAATGTTATCTTGTCTTCTTTTTTTCCGGGAAATTTGAGAAGGATCAGGAAACAAA
>CAYPPV010000100.1:0-5618 GCA_964412705.1 uncultured Pelolinea sp.
AGATCAATTTGATTCCATGTTTTCTGTAACAAGGATGCAAACCCGGCTTTGGGATAGGGAAGGGCATCCCATCAATCATAATCCTGACGAACTGCTTCAAACGCAGGATCTTCCGCCTGTGTTTGAAGAAAATTCCTGCATGTATCTTTTTACGCCATCCAAACTGCTCGAAAGAAGGCACCGACTTGGTGACAGACCCCTCATGTTTGAAATCCCGAGAGAGGAAGCATTGGATATCGATGAAGAGATTGATTTCCTGATTGCAGACCTTCTAATGCGGCACCGTTTGGAAACCTAACTGGTATAATCCGGAGTTGTCTTTGCATCCAATCCAAACATGAATAAGAAGACCGTTTTATTATCCGCTCCATACATGCTTCCTTGTCTGGAGCGCTTCATACCTGTTTTTGAGCACTATAATTGTGAATTAATCCTCCCGGAAGTCCATGAACGCCTTTCGGAAGATGAAATTCTCCAGTTTGCCGGAAAATTCGACGGCACAGTTTGCGGAGACGACCGCTACACAGCCGATGTGCTGAAGCTGTGCGCGCCCAGATTGAAAGTAATCTCTAAATGGGGCACTGGCATCGATTCTATAGACAGGGAGGCGGCGGAATCTCTCGGGATGGAAATTTTCCGCACAACTAATGCCTTTACAGGTCCTGTTTCGGACAGCGTGATGGCATACATGCTGGCTTTTGCCCGGAAACAGCCATGGCTGGATAAGGAGATGAAAAAAGGGCGTTGGGAGAAATTAATTGGCCGCTCTCTTGCTGAATGCAGTCTGGGTGTAATTGGATTGGGTTACATCGGCAAGGAAGTGATCAGGAAGGCATTTCCTTTCGGAATCAAGTTATATGGAACGGATATTATTGAAATTCCAAAAGATTTTCTTGACGCATACAGTGTGAACCTTGTGAGTCTCGAGGAGCTTCTCGAAAAATCTGATTTCATCAGCGTGAATTGCGATTTGAATCCGACCAGCCAACATTTACTGGATGAATTTGCTTTTAAGAAGATGAAACCGGATGCTGTTGTAATCAATACAGCTCGCGGCCCCATCATTGATGAACAGGCTCTGGTGCGGGCATTGCAGGAAAACCAGATCAGCGGAGCGGCTCTGGACGTGTTTGAAGTGGAGCCCCTGCCTGTGGATTCACCTCTGCTGGAGATGGAACAGGTCATGCTGGCACCTCATAATTCAAACTCAAGCCCTCGCGCTTGGGAAAATGTTCATTGGAATACAATCCGCAACCTGCTGGTAGGCCTGTCCATTCCCCATGCCGACTTCAACCGGATCAGGAGTGAACACGAGAGATGACGCAATGACGGACAGAAAGAAAATCATGCTGATCACGGGAGCTGCAGGGGGGATTGGCCGCGCTGTGGTTGAGCTGTTTGCTGATAACGGGTGGTGTGTAGTTGGAGTGGACCGCAGGGAATTCGGATGGGATTTTCCGGATGACGGGCTGTTTATTAAGGCGGATATAGCCAATCCGGATCACATCATGCGTATTTACAAACAGACAGAAGCCTTCAGCAGCGTGCTGGATGCGGTGGTCAACAACGCGGCGATCCAGATTTCCAAGCCCCTTCTTGAAACAACTGTTGAGGAATGGGACCTGACTATGGCTTCCAACCTACGGTCGGTTTTCCTGGGCGCCAAGCTTGCATACCCGCTTTTGAAATCGGCCGGCGAGGGGGCAATTGTGAATGTGAGCTCGGTCCATGCGGTTGCAACTTCAGCCAATATTTCTGCCTATGCCGCCAGTAAGGGTGGGCTGTTGGCATTGACGCGGGCGATGGCCATCGAATTCGCTCCGGATAATATTCGAGTGAATGCAGTCATGCCGGGAGCGGTGGATACGCCCATGCTTCGATCCAGCATGTCACGCGGCCAGTTTGGGAAAGAATCTCTTCAGGAGCGCCTGGATAACCTGGCAAACAAAACAGTCAACGGAAGGGTTGGCACCCCGCAGGAAATTGCCTATGCAATCTACTTCCTGGCTGACAACGAGCAGTCTTCCTTTATGACCGGACAGAGCCTGGTTATTGACGGTGGGGCGACCTCACGCCTGAGCACAGAATAAACCATGGTGAAAAACGTTATCAAGAAAATACTGCCGGAATCGGCTGTGGATGCCCTCAGGTATGCGCACGATTCCATTGTCCGCATACCAGATGATATCCGCGCAATAACGCATCCAATCCGCAGGGACAGCATCCGGCGATTGCAGCGGTTTAAGAATCAATACGATGGTCAACGCTGTTTCATCATCGGCAACGGTCCCAGTTTAAAAAATACTGATCTCTCCAAGCTGGAGAATGAATACACTTTTGGTATGAACCGGATATTTCTCATGTTTCCAGAGCTCGGTTTTAAGACAACTTTTTTCGTTTCCGTCAACGACCTGGTAATTGAACAGTCTGCGAATGAAATCCAGGAACTGGATATGCCCCGATTTGTTTCCTGGCGTGCAAAGGAATGGCTTACCCCCGAAGAGAATTTATTCTTTTTGTATACCACCTATACAGGGCCAAAATTCGCGAAGAATGCAGCCGGGCGGCTCTGGGAGGGGGCGACTGTAACCTACACCTCCCTTCAGCTTGCTTATTTTATGGGCTTCACCAAGGTGATCCTGATTGGCGTGGATCATAATTTTAAAACCAAAGGAAAGCCCAATGCAACCATCACCTCAACCGGGGATGACCCCAACCACTTCCATCCGCAGTATTTCGGAAAGGGTTTCCGCTGGCAGCTGCCGGACCTGGAAACTTCCGAGCTGGCCTATATAAAAGCAAAACAGGTCTACGGGCGGGATGGGCGCGAGGTTGTGGATGCCACAGTGGGTGGGAAGCTGAAGGTTTTCCCGAAAGCAGATTATGAATCCCTTTTCTAAACCGCAAGAGCTACCTCTGGTAACAATTGTTACGCCCTCATACAACCAGGCGCAGTTTATTGAAGAAACCATTCTCTCAGTTTTGAACCAGAGCTACCCCAGAATTGAATATCTGGTCATTGATGGCGCATCCACCGACGGCAGCCAGAAAATTATTGAGAAATACCAGGATGAAATTTCCTGGTGGGTATCTGAGAAAGACAGCGGCCAGTCGGAAGCGGTAAATAAGGGGTTTGCCTGCGCTTCGGGCGAAATTGTGGGTTGGCTGAATTCGGATGACATCTATCTCAAGGACGCTGTTCGGAAAGCGGTGGATGCTTTCCTTGCCAATCCAGATGTGGGCACAGTATACGGGAACATGCTCTCCATTGATGAGAAAACGCGTGTATTTAACACAATACGCTATGAAACCTGGCAGTTGGAAGACATTATGCAATTCAGGATCATCGGCCAGCCAGCCGCATTTGTCAGAAGGAATGTTCTGGAGAGGGCGGGTTATTTGGATCCTTCCTATCATCTTCTTCTGGACCAGCATTTCTGGGTCCGGATTGCTTCAGAAGGCAAAATGCTCCATATTGATGAATTCCTGGCGGGTGCCAGGCACCATTCCTCTGCAAAAAATGTGTCCCAATCGTCTCATTATCACAAGGAGGTAGCAAGGGTTGTAGAATGGATGTCACTGAACGACCGGCTGAAGGGATTGTTTGAGAAATATGAACATAAAATCCATGCAGGAGCATCTACCTTTAATGCCAGATATCTCATGGACGGCGGATTGTACAAAGAAGCTTTCCGCGAATATCTGCGTGCTCTCAGGAATTATCCGCCGTTTCCCCTCAAGGAATTCAGGAGGATTGGGCAAATGCGAAAATACATTCAATAAGGAAATAATATCATATTTCTCGTCATGCTGTTACAGGTCAATGTATTCAACATTCAGTTTTCTCGATTGACATGATTCTATCTTTTTCTTATTGAATTCTATTTTCTTATATTTCGACATACCCCTAGGAGTAGTAATTATCTACTTGTTTATGTATGTTCTACACAGCATGCGTAAGCCTTTGGGAGTCGACTATTTAGGCGGTATCATGAAAAAAGACCAACGGGCTACTATGTTAAGTGTAGAATCCCAGCTCACAAGCATTTTTCAAATGTCTCTTGCACCCTTATTTGGTCTTATAGCTGATCAATTAAGTTTCATTTGGTTATTCGTAATCGTAGGCGGTGCCGTATTAATCTTGAATTTTAGCTTATTGCAAGGGAACTACGAAGTAAAACTTGATAAAAAAGCATAAAATAACAAATGAGTTATCCGACTGAAAAAATAACCATACCAAACATTATTATATTTTTATTACTAATAGTATCATTAAGATGCGTAAATCTCAAAAACAGCATGAAAGTTCCAGAACTGTCTTTTATAACAGCTTACAAGTTGTAGAAGTAACCTTAGAAAAGCTTACTCAGTATTTATCAGACAATCTACTTTATCAACCAGGTTTTGAGTACCGAGCTAGGATTATGCGTCAGATTTACGAAAACATTGTCAATTACTTGTCTGAAATTACCAAGTTAGTCTCACACAAAACAGACAATTTATTGACAAAAGAAGAACAGGCAATTTCTCATCTCAAAAGAGCTGTAGACTTGTTATGTGAGGTAAATATTCTTCTTGCTTCTGAGCGCAATCTCCAGCTCCCTACTTTCGAGATCATTTATTCACTTAATCAGTTAATCCAAGACACTGTAGCATTATTCGTTCAAGTTTTATTAAGACCTACTGTCTCTTTCCTACCATATCAGATTAACGAACTTGAAATGGGTGCAAAGAAACTTTACCAAATTGCCCTAAAGACACAGATAATGAACCACATGGGCAAAGACACATACAATTTTAGACTTTATTTAATAATAGAGAAGATGAAAGATATTGTTGTCAACCTTTGTGAAGCCATGATACACCTACTATAGAGCAAGAACTTAAAAAAAGGAGTAAGTTGAAGTAGTCTATTCTGTACTATCTCAGATTAGATAATGTAATATGTTTTATTGTTCAGACCACTTCTGAATTAGGTGTAATATTACTTCTGCCCCTTTATACAGAGCTTCAACAGGTATGTATTCTTTACGAGAATGGAATAACAGCCCTCCAGCAAAGATATTTGGTGTGGGTATTCCTTCTGCCGACAGTCTAGCTCCATCAGTACCGCCTCTAATTGCAGTATATTTTACTTCTAAACCCGCAGCTTTTATGGCTTCTTCTGCTTTTTCTATTACTCCTTTATGGGGTTCTAGAAACACTTTCATGTTTTGGTAACTATGTGTGGTTTTTAGATTGATTTTCAACCCTTTGTATCTTTGTTCAAATGCAACTTTCAGTTTTTCTAAGTATTCTATTCTTTCTTTATTCTTACTTTCTTCAAAATCTCTTAAGATTAATGTGGCTTGAGCTTTTTCTTCATTTCCAGTAAGTTGGTATAGATGATAGAAACCTTCTCTGCCTTCAGTGTGTTCTGGTGTTTCATATTCTGGCATCTGTGCAAGGAATCTTGTTGCGATAGCTATAGCGTTTATCATTTTGTTTTTGGCATAACCTGGATGAACATTTAATCCTATAAATTCTATTTCTGCCTTCCAGGCATCAAAACACTCAATTTCTAGCTCTCCCATCTCTCCTCCATCGATAGTATAGCAATATTCAGGTAGCCTTTTTTT
>CAYPPV010000101.1:0-5473 GCA_964412705.1 uncultured Pelolinea sp.
CTTCACCCTCACCTACCCGAAGGATAATTCTGAGAGAAGAACAAATGAGATTCAGCTTCTGGTACCGGGAAAGCATAATGCGCTGAACGCTGCCGCAGCTCTCGCAGTTGCCAATTTTGAGGGGCTTCCGATTGAGGATTCGGTTTCATCTATTGAAAAATATGCGGGTACAGGCAGGCGGTTTGATACTCTGGGTACAGTAAGCGGCATCACAATTGTTGATGACTATGCGCATCATCCCACTGAAATCAAAGCCACGCTTTCAGCTGCCCGTTGCCGCTTCCCCGATAGAGAAATCTGGACTGTCTGGCAGCCCCATACCTACTCCCGCACAAGAGAATTGATAAATGAATTTAAGGATGCTTTCAGCCAGAGCGATCATGTAGTTGTAACAGAAATTTATCCTTCACGCGAGAAAAAACAGGATTACTCATCAGGCGAGGTAGTCAAGCGGATGATCCACCCCGATGTAAAAATGATTTCCGAATTGGATGATGCCAGAGATTATTTGATGGAAAACATGCAGCCAGGTGCCGTACTGATTGTGCTTTCCGCAGGCGACGCGGACCGCATCAGCCGCGAAATTTTGGAAAACCTAAATCAGGAGGGAAAAACAACACCATGATTTCAGAGAAATCCCTGCAGCAGCTGCGAGAGATCTTTGGGAGGAAACTCCAGGAAAATGTCCTCCTTGCCAATTACACAACTATGCAGGTTGGCGGACCGTCTGATGCGCTTCTTGTTGCCAACAGCGCCGGGGAGCTGGCGGAAATCGTGCGTAAGCTATGGGAACTTGAACTCCCCGTGAAAGTCCTTGGCAGCGGCTCCAATCTGCTTGTGAGCGATAAGGGCATCCGTGCTGTAACTGTAATTAATCACGCACACAATATCAAAATCAATATCCGCAGTGTGCCGATTACTGTCTGGGCAGAATCCGGAGCCCTTCTGGTCAATGTTAGCAAGAAATTGGCGCTTTGGGGATTGAAAGGGATGGAATGGGCAGCAACCATCCCGGGCACGGTGGGAGGTGCTGTATATGGAAACGCAGGCGCCTTTGGTGGAGAAACATGCCGTAATTTGATTGCGGCGGATATTCTCCACCGTGAGGAGGGCCGATCCGAATGGCCTTGCGAGAAGCTGGAGTTTTCCTACCGCACCTCCAAGATCAAGCATGGGCTGGATAATGCCGTTATCCTGGCCGCTCTGTTTGAAGTGATAGAGGGTAATCGTGAAGAAATCCAGGCCAATATTGAAAAATTTAAAAAACGGCGCAGGCGTAACCAGCCTCCCGGTGCCAGTGTGGGCTCTATCTTCCGGAACCCAAGGGATGAAAAAGCTGGCCGCCTAATTGAGGCGGTCGGCCTTAAGGGAAAGCGGATAGGAGGTGCCGTGATCAGCGAACAGCATGCCAATTTCATCATCAATGAAGGCGGCGCAACGGCGAAAGATATCCTTACTCTTTTAGAAATGGCACATGACAAAGTGATGGAAAAGTTCAATATAGCACTCATGCCGGAAATTGAGGTCATCGGGGATTGGGATTCCCTACCTGATTTCCTGCAAAACAACCAAACTTCAAAGGCGGTGAAATAATGGCGGAGAAAATTCAAATAGGGATTTTGCTTGGCGGCCGATCCGGGGAGCATGAGGTCTCGCTGATGTCTTCCCGCTCCGTAATTTCTGTGATCGACAGAAATAAATACAATGTGGTGCAAATCGGGATTGACCATGACGGCTTGTGGTGGTCGGGTGAAGATGTGGTTGGCGCGTTTGAAAAAGGAAATACGGAAGGGTTATACCGGGTTTTCCTGCTGCCCGAACCTGGAAATCCTTATTTATACAAGAGAGAAAAAATCGGAAAGCGTGAGGAAATTGAAATAACAACAGAGCTAGATGCCGTTTTTCCGGTTCTGCACGGCACATTTGGGGAAGACGGAACGCTCCAAGGACTGTTGGAACTGGCAGATATTGCTTATATCGGCGCGGGAGTTACGGGGTCAGCAGTGGGTATGGACAAAGGTGTCTTCAAGGATGTAATGCGTGCCAACGGCATACCCGTTGTCGAATCCATCGTTTTTACCCGCAATGATGTGGAAGAGAATATCGACCGGATCCTGGAGGATGCGGAAAAGGCATTCCCATATCCCATGTTCATCAAGCCAGCCAACTTGGGATCCTCGGTCGGGATTACGAAAGCCAAAAACCGCTCGGATTTGCTTGAGGGTATTCATGAAGCCGCTCTTTACGACCGCAGGATTTTGATTGAGCGTGGCCTGGATGCGAGAGAAATCGAAATAAGCGTGCTTGGCAATGAAAATCCGCGGGCTTCCGTACCAGGAGAAATCAAACCTTCAGATGAATTCTATTCTTACAAAGCCAAATACATTGATGGGAAATCAGGGCTCTTCATCCCTGCTCCAATCAGCAAATCCCTGACAAATGAAGTCCAGGAGATCGCAATAAAAACCTACCGCGCCATTGACTGTGCAGGTATGGCCAGAGTGGATTTTCTCCTGGAGAGAGATACGGACAAGTTATTTATCAATGAGGTGAACACCATACCTGGATTCACGTCAATCAGCATGTATCCCAAACTTTGGGAAGCGAGCGGCCTGTCCTATGCAGACCTAGTGGATGAATTGATTGAACTCGCCCTGGAGCGAAAAGCAGAGCGAGGAAAAAGCAAAAGGACTTTCGGAGAATAAGATACCGTGATCGGACGAAAAAAACAGCGCGCAGATGAAGTGCGTACAAGATTAAACAGGCAAAGCAGCGATTCCATCCGGAATGCCAAGAAACGCGTTTCGGATCCTGCTGTCTGGTCTGCTTCACAAAACGGCTTTCTTCCTCTGGAAGAGGCACTTGAGAGCAATAAGCCCGCTGTTAAGAAAAGGCTGCGACCGGGATGGCGCATGATCAGCATGCTGTTTATAAGCCTTTTTGCATATGCCCTATACACCGCCTGGCAGTCGCCTGAGTACCGCATCTCTTCGGTTGAATTGAGCGGTATCCAACGGCTGAATGAAGAGGAGATTCTCAACCTGATGAATTTAAACGGAAGACATATCTTTGCAGTCGAACCCGAAAGCATCAGAGAAAGAATTACATCTGCATTCCCTGAACTGAAAGATGTCCGTGTGATTGTATCCCTTCCGGCCCGGGTTGAAATTCGCATAATTGAGCGCAAGCCAATGATCGCCTGGAAAACCAACGATGATCTGCTCTGGATTGACACAGAGGGATATTTAATCCCCGCCCGCGGTGAAAGCCCTGATATGCTGACCATTCAGGCAGATACCCTTCCCGCATACGTACTCAAAAAGGATATGACAACCTCTGATAATGGAAAGCAAATATCAGATAAACCTTTAGCGAAACCCACCGTTTCCAAACTTGCATTTTTCAGCCAGCACAAACAGATTGATAATGCGCTTTTAACAGCCGCCCTACAACTTAACGCGTGGATGCCTGAAGAAAAACTGCTGCTTTACCAAAAAATCCGCGGTCTGGGCTGGCATGATGAGCGGGGATGGGATGTATTTATCGGGCAGAAGTTGGAGCGAATTAATGACAAGATGGTGATGTACGAAACCATTGTGAGAAAACTGGAAAAGCAAGGCATCAGCCCAACATTAGTTAGTGTGGAATTTTTGCATGCCCCATATTTCCGGATGGACTGAGAAGATGGAAGAGAGAACAATTGTAGGCATTGATATCGGTACAACCAAGATCTGCACACTGGTTGCCCGTGTAGAAGAGGATGATGACCTCCGCATTATCGGGGTCGGCATTGAACCTTCCCGCGGCATGAAACGGGGAATAATGGTGGACCTCGAAGGTGCGGCAACCGCTATCACCCGCTCGATCGAAAAAGCCCAGCGGTCTTCCGGTTATGAAATACGCTCTGCATGGGTCAGCTTGGCAGGTTCACATGTCTCTTCCATTAACAGTAAGGGGACCTCGGGGGTTGCAGGAGGTATTGTCCGGCAAGATGAAATCAACAGGGCATTGGAAGCCGCACAGTCCGTCGCGATTCCTCATAACCGCGAGGTAATCCATGTAATCCAGCGCGGATTTAGCTTGGACGGCCAGAATGGCATCAACCAACCAGTTGGAATGCACGGATTTCGTCTAGAAGTAGAAGCCCACATCATCACAGCCGCGCAGACTACAGTTGAAAACATCCGCAAGGCATGCAATGCTGCTGGTGTTCAGGTCCTGCAGTTCGTATTGAACCCTCTCGCCTCCGGCGAAGTGGTGCTTACGGAAACTGAGCGCCAGCTGGGAGTGATGGTGTGCGATATC
Source organism: uncultured Pelolinea sp. (assembly GCA_964412705.1). Taxonomy (GTDB): domain Bacteria; phylum Chloroflexota; class Anaerolineae; order Anaerolineales; family Anaerolineaceae; genus Pelolinea. The sequence goes on from CAYPPV010000101.1 coordinate 4,306, forward strand.
GGTGGCGGCACAACTGACCTGGCCATCTATATCAATAGCGACGTCTGGCATACGATGGTTCTCGCAGTCGGCGGCAGCCTGATTACCTCGGATATCGCACACGGCCTGCGCCTCCCTCTTAACCAGGCCGAAGAGGTGAAGAAGAAATATGGGCATTCCCTGAAAGAAGAAGTTGGAGAGGAAGAATTGTTCAGCGTGCGCTCTTTTGGTGAGGACAGCCCTGTGCAGATAAGCCGCAGAGACCTGGCTTATATTATCGAAGCGCGTGTTGAGGAAATTTTCCGCTTTGTGTTGCAGGAAATTAAACGCTCCGGTTATGACGGGCTGCTGCCCGCCGGTGTGGTTCTTACGGGAGGCAGTTCCCAGCTTCCCGGCATCCGAAAACTTGGAGCGGATGTGTTGGGGCTGCCTGTGCGTGTCGCGCAGCCCGAGAACCTGGTCGGACTAGTTGACCAGCTCTATTCGCCGGCATTCTCCACCAGCGTGGGCCTGCTTGAGTGGGCCCTTCTAATGGATGATGCCATTAAACCCAAGCCGGTCAAAACACCACCTGTTCCGACCGAATTCTGGAAGAAAATGAAGAATTTTGTCAACCGGCTGCTGCCATAGACATCTGGATGGAAATATTGGAACAATTATTGCAATAAACAGAACGGAGGAGAAAAATGAATTATCAGGAACAACCTCAAGCAGAATCATTCGCAAGAATCAAGGTGGTCGGAGTAGGCGGCGCAGGCTGCAACGCCGTCAACCGCATGATCGCTGAAAGAATTCAGGGTATTGAATTTATCGCGGTTAATACTGACGGACAGGCCCTCTTGCAATCTAATGCGCAGACACGCGTGCGTATTGGAGACAAGAGCACTCGCGGCCTGGGAGCAGGTGGTATCCCCGAAATGGGGAAAAAAGCCGCTGAAGAGTCGGCTGATGAACTGTATGCAGTCCTGAAAGGTGCGGATATGGTCTTTGTGACTGCAGGCATGGGCGGGGGTACGGGTACCGGTGCATCCTCCATTATCGCCCAGATCGCAAAGGAAGTCAATGCTTTAACAATCGGCGTGGTTACACGGCCTTTCACCTTTGAAGGCTCTCACCGCATGCAGGCAGCCGAGGGCGGTATTCAGACCCTTAAGAAACAAGCTGACACGCTCATTGTTATCCCCAATGA
>CAYPPV010000102.1:0-2767 GCA_964412705.1 uncultured Pelolinea sp.
ATCCATTTTCACGCGCAAAAACGTGGATGGCCCCATCCGCTTCCGGGAGCAACCGCAGTGGGTCTCGAATGAGCACACGATCACTCTCCCTGACCTCTTCCAGCTTCGAAATTATCCATTCCCTCATCATGCGGCTTGTCCCTTATTCCAGTTTCAGCATTGGAAGCGTATCTTCATCTGATTCAATTTCATTTATCTGATCTTCAAGATACTTATGAAACTCTTGAGTTAGCATAGGAATCTGCTCTTTCTCTATGGTGCTGATAGTCGGCTTAAAATCAACCATTTTCACCCTTTTAACTGCAATGCGCTTTAAATATCGATTTATGACATCAACAATCGATGGATCCTCAATGCAGCATTTCACGAGGTAAGAACGCAATTCACTGGTGCTATTGCACTTCAATAGACCCGCGATTAAGGGTTCGGACTTACCCTGTTTCAGCCTTTCACGAACAGTTGGATTCAAGAAAATCTCTATTTTACTGTCAAATGTGGTGTTGAAAAGCCGGATAGCCTTATCTGCTGCCTGTTTAGCAGCGTCTATATGGTCCTGGGCATTCAAGAAGGTAAGTCCGCACTCGTGAACAGGTCCACGTTTTGCCTGCTCCTCGATAGATCTTCTTGACGGGCTGGGACAACTGAAAATACCTTGGGCAAGCCGGGTTACTTCATTCTCAAGAGTATTACAGACAGCAGGCTGAAGGACGCTAATTTTTTCAAGGATACGAAAAGCTTTAATCTCTTTACCCTGCAAGATGCTCCGGATTTCTTTTTCATATCTGTCTGTTTTGTCTGTGACAGAGTCATGTAAGGCCATATAGGCCACACTGTATTCATGAATTAGCCTCCCAATGGTTCCAGTCTCACTTGGTTCCGGCGGCATCTTGCCGATAAGTTCCGTTCTCAGTTTTATTTCAGAATCGATATAAGGCTGTAAGTTGGCCAGCTTCTTACCGACCTTCCGCTGGACCTTCCGAACTTCCTTTAGATATCCGTGCTCTGGTATATGATGATTGCAGTAGAGATTGGCTGTCATGAGTTCAATTTCAAAGGTTAGAAAATTCTGAAGGTCTTTGTAGTTCTTCAAACGATTGGCCAAATCATCGACTTCCGTCTGTGACACATTACCTGTATCAAAGACCTGGTATCCAAAAATATCTTTCAGACCGTAGAGCAAGAGATCGATATCGTTCCCGCCTCCAAGATCAGTAGAAAACAGCCTTGAGACCTGATCCACCTCCGTTTCATATGGGTTTGAGGTCGCCAATGTTTCAAACAGGCCCTTGGCTTTGCTGCAGACACGCCCTGATTCCTCCTTTTCTCTTGCAAAAAGGTTGCGCAGTCTTGCACGGAAATCGGAAATGATGGCATCGTCATGGGTTGAAGGAATTTCTTCTCCCAGAATTTTTTCCGCATAAGGACGTAGCACTTCCCAGTTTTCAGGCTTGGCTATTTTCTGTATTTCTGTCAGTGAATCAATGATCTTTGCGGAGAAATCGATATCAGCTATGTTCGAATAGTCGATCCAGGGAGAGGATAGCCCAGATTTTGGCCCTACACCGGTCCGAATTTTTCCTTCTCTAACAAGGGACAGAACATAAAGCTGCACCATACGCCGAGACAACCCATAGTCTTTAGGTCCGCCAATCCCCATGAAATTCTTGTAGAGAGTTTCCATTTTCATGGTCTGGCCTTCATCCGTCAGCTTGTCATCTATGAAGGCCCATATGTCCTGAGCGTACGTATTTTCAGATATATCGAGTTCTTTTTCTGCCCCTTTCTTCACAATCTTTAGCCCAAAGCCAAAGTTTTGGGCCGCGCTGATATTCTGATTTGGTTTGGCTCCTTTGGGAATTAGCCCTTTCCTGACAATCCCATTGATCACTTTCACCGCTTCTTCCTTACGGAAATAAAAAGGCGGGTCGAACCTGATGTCACGAGATTCGTAACAAGCTGTAAGTACCCGATCAACAAGAGGCGTCAAGATACTGGACAATTCTCCAGCGACATGGAATTCCATCCGGGTGTTGTTTAGTGCATCTATCCGCCCACGGGCAAAGCTGTTATCAACGATTTTTTGTATCTTACCGAGTTCGGTTTTCAAGCTATCGGCAACCCAACTGATCACTGCAACAGCATCTTCGGTTTCTTTTCCCTGCCAATCAGAGACGAGTTTTTTGTATGCTGCAAAATTGAGCAACCGATCCCTCTCCTCATGAGTCAATTGGCCAGGTGTCCAGAAAATAACGCGGGGATCCTTACGTTGAACCAGAAGCTTGCTAATGACATCCTCAGAAACAGGCCTTGTCCCAATAAAGACGGCAAAGTCACGATCAGTTTCGTCACTATTGATGGGGGGAAGTGGAATATCCTCAGAAGTTATCCGTCCCAAGTCGCGCATACTGATCAGCCCAAATATCTGGCGGCCGTGCCAATTAACTTCAAGTGTTTGCTCCTTTGCACGCGTGGGAGAGTGTTCTTCCCATGGGGCAATGAATGGCGCAATATCACGGAAAATGGAACGGATGCCACCCGAGATATCAATGGTCATCTGTCGGGTTCGGACAGGCCACTCATCGAGCGCAATGAGATGATCCCAAGCTTCCTTTACCATAAGCTCATTGGATTCAGCTTCATCACGGGCTTTTTGAAATTCAACGCGTGGATCAACGCCCGTGAATACAGGCTCAAAACGATAGCGCCCACGATTATCATCATCAAATGTCTGTACGATCTGTCTCAGCTCTTTTTTAAGGTTCTCCGC
>CAYPPV010000102.1:2867-5458 GCA_964412705.1 uncultured Pelolinea sp.
TCATCAAACAATTCCCAAAGGCGAATTAGTTCGCGTCCCTTTTCTTTAACCTGATGTTTGAGGGTCTGGTGCATAAAGTGAATGGCTGATCGTGTTGTAGTGAGCTCGTAGGTGATATCCCGCAACACTTCCAGTGCAGGTCTGTGGAACGGAAAGAAATGCCTGAATTCTTCTTCTCCTATAGTCTGAGGCCATGTGAAGCCCTTTTTGTAATGCAGGTAATAGTTGCCGATAGCTTTGTCGTCTTTTATCTCTCTTACTCTCGAAAGCACGATGTCGTAGTAGTCTTTGTCTTCTTCCAACAGCTTTACAAGCTTCAGGCGGTCATCAGCGATGATATTTTTTACTCCCATTTTACTTTCAATGGCCTGCTGGGCAGAACATATTGTCCATATAGGGAGATTGTGAACGTTGGCCAAACGGTTTGAGAGGACCACCAGAGTCTTTTCGTCGTCTGTGCGTTGATTTTCGTCACGGTCTTTCATGAAAAGGGATACCTCGTCCAATACCAGAAGCATGCCACTGTACCCCTCTGCGAGAATTGTTTTGACCATATGTTTCAGAATATCTTCTGTTTCAGCAGCTATCTGGGGTTGAACCTCAAGGTATTCCGTGTAAAACCGCCACAGCTTGTTACCACAGCTCCGTTTGTATTCAGGAGTTTTGTCTTGCTGAATGTCGCGGATAAAGTCATCAACGTCCTCAAACTCGTCCTCTTCAAAAAATTTGGGATCTTTCAGAAATTTTTTGAGATCCTTACGATATCTATCTAGGTCTTGAGAGACAAAGCGATCGGCTAACAGCTCTACCGGATAAAGAGACACATTTTTGCCTAGTTCTATCTGAAGTTGCTCTTTTGCGGCATCAATAATATACTGGCTGAGTCGCTGGCCCTTGTCTGTAAGACCAACTGTTCCGCCTCCTGCGCCTACGAGGGTTTTCACAATGACAAAGAACCCTTTCTTGCCGTTACCGCTTTTGGCTTCTATCCCTTCTTCCCAGAAGCGATAAAGGGTTTCTCGCTTGCCCCGCCCCGCTTTACGCTCCTTTTCTCGGATAATTTCCCACGCCTCTTTGTTTCCCAGCGCCAGAGCAGCTAATAGACAAAGCAAGTGCGATTTACCGGAGCCGAATTCAGCCTGGATCCAATAACCTTGGCCGATAGGGTTATCCTTACGCTCAGGCTTATAAGGTGCAGCCATTTTTCTAAGGATGTCCATCAAGAAAGGGCGCACGGGGTCCAGTTGAAATTCTTCAATAGTACGCAGTTCAGGCTTGCGGGTTTTTCTAGCAGCTTCGGAGTTTGAGTCGGCCCAGACATGCTTTTCCAAAGAATAAACGGATATGATTTTTTCAGGGACTTCACAAATTTCATCCAGGCTCTTGCGTGCAGTAAAAAGGTTGCCTGATTTCATCACGGTTGTCTCCTTTAATCCTTCAACTCCCAAAGATGATCTGCTGCAATAAGATTCGTTGGCAGAGTATAACTGCCTTCTTCCAATTCGGGAAACATGATGATCCTGCCGCTGCCGCGCCTACCAGGGAGTAAAAGGAGAATACGATCGTCATCGGCAGCTATGGTGCGAAGCAGATTCAGCTCGAGATGATAGGCAAATAGCATTTCCAGTTTTGAAAGTACGATAAGGCCTTTACCCCGGAGTTTTGACCGAAGAAATTTTTCAAAAGCATTTGCCACATGAGCTGCAGTCGGCTCGGGCCTCTTTGCCTCATTCTCTACAAGGTGGTGGAACTCTTCATCAGGGATGGCATCAAGAATTCCCCTATTCACTGACAATGGTTTTGGGAAACGCTTACCGTCGTGAGTTTTGGCCTGACGAAGCTTCCTCGTGAAATTCTTTAAGGAGGCGTAAGAGCCTAAAACACCGTATAGATGCCGCCCACCTGGTACCGACAGCTTGCTGCGAAGCGTTTCAATGATTTCAGTAGTTTTCATGACTATTTGTTTACATAAACGAGCTTCTCGACCAATTGATTCAGGTTCCATTTGATAGTGAATTGCCGAACACTATCAATCTCGGAAATCTTACTTATTAATCCCTTGTTTCTTAATTCATACAGTGAAGGCAAGATACGATCCGGATTCCATAGCATGGTCCGGATCTCCCTGTTTGAATCCAGTTTACCAATGTCATACATTCCAGGCGAAGAGAACTCACTGTGAATCACAAAGGCGAAAGCTGGAATCGAGATCTCACGGTAACTGAAGGAAATTTTAACTCTGTCGGCTTTTGCGATTCCGCCGGCAACCAATGCATCGACAACTGCCTTTGCACCATCTTTGATGCTTTGGTAAGAAGGAAACCGGTAAGCCAGATAATCCCTTATCTTCTCTCTTTTTATCCGACCATTCCCGAGACCTGGAAGAAGCACTTCTTCAACCACCTGCTGCATCAGAGGCTCAGCCTTTATGAAGCGGTAAAAGCAAACTTCTTGGAGATCACGAGTTTGGGTAAAGTGCTTCGCAAAAATACGGATTGCCTCATCTGGATACCCATTTGGAAACATACGCCGGACAATATAATTAGCATAACGACTTCGGGTCTGCTCGGCGCTATAGTGTAAGTTCTTTC
>CAYPPV010000103.1:0-5449 GCA_964412705.1 uncultured Pelolinea sp.
ACCCCACGCTACTTTTAGTGTCTTAACTGTCGCATTCATTCTGATTTTTTACAGAAAATACCTAGGGAAAATCGGGGCTGCTGCAGCGGGAATATTTTTTGCCATTTCGCCTTTTATGATGTTTTATGGAAGATACGCAAGGAATGAATCCATATGTACTTTTTTGAATATCATTGGAATCTATAGCATTCTGCGGTACTTTGAGGAAAAAGATTCAAAGTTTCTCTTTCTTTTTGTCACCTCACTTTCTTTGAACTTCACTGCCAAGGAAACTGCATACATTTTTTCCGCCCAGATCCTGCTTTTTTTGCTGCTTGTTTTCCTTCGAAATCTCTTAACAATGGATTGGAAGGAATTTCTGAAAAGAAATGCGTTTATAATTTTCAATCTCGCGTTAGTGTTTGCTGCAGTTAGCGGATCAATTATTTCCATATTATTTGCCAGGCAAGCGCTCCAAGAAATCCAATTACAGGGCAGCCCTTTTATACCGAACAACCTCACAGATTTTTCCGAATTAAGCAGTTTAATTCAATCTTTACTCGCCCTTATAGAGATTATTCTTCCATTTGTCATCCCTTTAATTATCGTTTTGGGATTTATCCTTTACCTTAGGCGGTATCTTAATTGGGATATTTTTGATCAATTCGCAAGCTTTAAACTACTGATTTTGGCAGGTACTTTGGTGCTTCCGCTACTGGCCCCCTTTCCAGTAAGGTTCACTGGAGCTAATCCTTCAGCCTATTCCGATATTTTTTCACTACTATTGGATTATGTTTTCATCGCATATTTTTTCGGGATTTCAATAATTATTTGGGTATTTGAATTTCCCAAGAACTGGTGGAAATACGCGCTGATTTTTTATGGAATCTATGCAGTTTTATATTCGACATTTTTTACAAATACAACAGGTCTGGTAACAGGAATGGTCGGTTCTCTTGGCCACTGGCTGGCCCAGCAGGATGTGCAGAGAGGAGGTCAACCTCTTTATTATTATGCATTCCTTCTCATACCAATCTATGAATTCCTTGGGGCAGCAGGAACGATGCTGGCCCTCATTCTTGGCTGGAAAGACCGTTCTTTCTGGATGGTCAAGAAACCCAATCCTTCTGATGAATCAACCATCACTGAATCCGTACCAGAACAAAATTTAATACCCGTACCAGCAATATTCATTTACTGGACAATAACCAGCCTGGCAGGATATACACTCGCCGGTGAAAAGATGCCCTGGCTGACAGTGCATATTGCGTTTCCGATGCTTCTTGCTAGCGGATGGGCAGTAAACCAGTTGTTTCAAAAAATAATTAAAAATAATCATTTCTATAATGAAAAGGGTTGGTTCAAGTACTTGGAATTATTCATTTTTATTACGGTTCTGATCTTTATGCTTGTTAGCCTGTGGGGCTCCCATGCGCCCTTCCAGGGGAAGACCCAGCAGCAGCTTCAGGATACAAATCTATTCATTTTCAACCTAATTCTTGTTGTTTTTTTTGGCTACCGAATTAAAAAGAATTTCATTTCAATGAGCAATCCAGGTTTGCTGTATTCATCGATTCTGCTTATTCTGTTTATCTTGTCTTTGATTACTTTTAGAAGTGCGTATCGCGCGTGTTTTATTTATTACGATTACCCGTTTGAATTTTTAGTCTACGCTCATGCAGCGGATGGCCCCAAAATTGTCCTCGAGCAAATCGAAACCATTTCCCGCAGGACCACAAGGGGTCTGAACATTGAAATTGCTTATGATAATCACGGGCTTTACCCATACTGGTGGTACCTTAGAAACTATCCAAACAAAAATGTCTATCTTGAAAATCCAACACGCACATTAGAGGAAGCCCCCCTGATTATTGCGGGCCAGGACAAGTATGCGAAACTTGAGCCCATTGTAAAAGATAATTATTATTCCCACGAATACATGCGGCTTTGGTGGCCGATGCAGGATTACTGGAATCTTACATGGGAAAGGATCGAAAATGCCCTAAAAAATCCGGAAATGCGTCAGGCACTTTTTGATATCTGGCTCAATCGGGACTATTCGTTCTATGCGGAGATTACCAGCAATCAAAATCTTACACTCACTAACTGGCTGCCAAGTGAAAAAATGAAATTTTATGTCCGTAAAGACATTGCAGCTCAGATGTGGGATTATCCATCCCTTGAAGGCATCACCCAGGAAACAGAACAGGATCCTTACAGCGATACCATGATTTCCAAGCAGCCGGATTATTTCATTTCCAGGAGTGGAGAAACAGCAGGTGATCTCAATTCACCAAGAGGAATCTCCATCTCAGCAGACGGGTCAATTTTCGTGGCAGACTCAGGGAATCACCGTATTCAGCAATTCTCGCCAACAGGCAAAATAATCAATGTCTGGGGAAGCTATGCGAACGTATTGGAAGGGGATGCGCCCGGCGGAACATTTAACGAACCCTGGGATGTCGCGGTTTCCCAAGATGGTTACGTTTTTGTGGCGGACACCTTTAATCACCGCATTCAAAAATTCGACAAACAAGGACAATTTATAAAAATGTGGGGGGTTTTTGCACAGGGGACAAGCCCGGATAGTTTCTGGGGGCCAAGGGGAATTGCGGTTGGACCCGACGGGAATGTATATGTTACGGATACTGGTAATAAACGCGTGGTTGTATTCGACCAAGATCTCAATTATATTTCACAGTTTGGTGGAGGAGGATTCGAAGCCGGCCAATTTGACGAACCGGTCGGGATTGAGGTTGATAAAAGCGGTTTGATTTATGTTGCCGACACATGGAACCGACGGGTACAGGTTTTTTCCACAAATGATGATATAACTGATTTCACACAGATACGCGAATTTGATGTAGAGGCATGGTTTGGCCAGAGCATTGACAACAAACCCTATATTGCTGTTAACCAAGGCGGGAATATATTCATATCTGATCCAGAACTCGAAAGAATATTGGAATTCTCCCAAGATGGCACCTTCATTCAGGGATGGCAGGATTTCTCAATTTCCTCTGAGTTGGAAAGCCACCCTTATGGGCTTGGTTTTGATGAAGACGGAGATTTATGGGTTTCCGATGGCCAATCTGATGTGATCATGCGATTTTCCATAGAATAGTTGCCAGTTGGAAATTATCATAAGTATTTAATATTTTATTAATAAGAAAGGGTTATCATACCAACTGTAAAATGATAAAATTTATAATTCAAAATGGTAAAAACAAATTATGATGAGATTTGATAGATTTACAGAACGGGCGCAGGAAGCAGCACAACGGGCAGCTGAGATCATCCAGCGCTATGGGCACAACCAGATAGATACAGAACATATCCTGCTGGCATTGATTGAACAGCCAAATGGGGTTGTCTCCCAAATACTGGATATATTGGCTGTTGACCGCAGTGCACTCTTATCCAAATTGAATGACACCCTGCGGAGCAGCCCGAAAGCAAGCATTTTTGGCGGCGGTGCAGGCCAAATATTCATCACTCCTAGAGTAAAGCGGATAATGGAAGTGGCGAATGACGAGGCTAACAAACTTAAGGATGAGTTTATTTCGACTGAACACATCTTCCTTGCCATTCTCAGCGAAAGAAATACGCCTGCCTCACGCCTGTTACAGGAAAACGGCATTGAGCGGAAACGTGTCCTTGAAGCCGTAATGCAGATTCGCGGCGGGAAAAAAGTCACTGATCGAAAGGCCGAGTCCAGATACCGAACGCTGGAAAAATTCTCCAGGGATCTTACGAAGCAAGCGCATGAATCCAAACTCGACCCTGTTATCGGCAGGGATGAAGAAATCCTGCGCGTGATACAGGTACTTTCCCGACGGACCAAGAACAATCCAGTGCTCATCGGTGATGCTGGCGTTGGTAAAACCGCCATCGTTGAAGGTCTCGCCCAGAAAATTGCGGATAATGATGTCCCGGAAATCTTAACGGGAAGGAAAATCATCTCCCTGGATCTGGGCGCAATGATTGCCGGTTCAAAATTCCGGGGTGAATTTGAAGAGCGCCTGAAGAGCGCCATAGAAGAGGTGCAGAAATCTTCCGGTGAAATCATTCTTTTCATAGACGAACTTCATACAGTTGTCGGTGCAGGCGCCGCCCAAGGTGCTATGGACGCTTCTAACCTGCTGAAGCCGGCGCTTGCGCGTGGTGAACTGCAGTGCATTGGCGCGACGACTCTGGATGAGTACCAGAAACATATCGAGAAAGACGCCGCGCTTGAAAGGCGTTTTGCTCCAGTATATGTCGATGAACCTTCAATAGAAGAAAGTATCGAAATGCTGGAAGGGCTGCGGGACAGATATGAAGCCCACCACAAAGTTCATTTCACGGATGAAGCCCTGAAATCAGCTGTAAAACTTTCCGCAAGGTATGTGACAGACCGCTTCCTGCCAGATAAGGCAATTGACCTGATGGATGAAGCGGCCGCTAAATTGCGTGTTGCGCTTTATTCCATGCCATCTGAATTAAAAGAAATGAAAAGCGAAATCGACCGCCTTATGGCCGAAGAAGAACAAGCCGGTAATGAAAGAGATTATGAGCGCGCAGCGCGGAAGAAAGCAGAACGGCTTCGCCTGGAAGCAGAATTTAATAAAAAGCGAGATGAATGGGAAGCAGAACACCAGCTGGATGAAGTCGTGGATGAGGAAGACGTAGCTGAAGTTGTTTCCCAGTGGACAGGTATCCCTGTCACCCAGATGATGCAGTCCGAAGCTGACCGCCTGTTGAACATGGAAGCAAAGATACATGAAAGAATCATTAACCAGGAAGAAGCAGTTGCGGCAGTCGCAGACGCGATTCGCAGGGCTCGCTCAGGTCTAAAAGATCCTCGCCGTCCAATCGGCTCTTTCATATTTATCGGTCCATCCGGTGTGGGTAAGACAGAACTTGCAAAAGCGCTAGCTCAATTTCTCTTTGACGATGAAGATGCACTTGTGCGCCTTGACATGAGCGAATACCGGGAACAGCATACGGCTTCCCGCCTGTTTGGTGCACCTCCCGGCTATGTGGGTTATGAGGAAGGAGGCCAGCTTACGGAAGCTGTGCGCCGCCGTCCATACAGAGTCATCCTCTTTGATGAAATTGAAAAAGCGCATCCCGAAGTCTGGAATTCTCTTCTCCAGATACTGGATGACGGGCGACTCACTGACGGCCAGGGGAGAGTAGTGGATTTTAGGAATACAGTGCTGATCATGACCAGCAATCTTGGCACAGAATTCATTCGGAAGGGTGGAACTTTGGGCTTCCTTCAGACAGAAGGCACACAGGAAGACAAAGAGGCTAACCAAAAAATCCAGAAAGCCCTGAAAGATACCTTCCGTCCGGAATTCTTAAACCGGATCGACGAGATCATTATCTTCTCACCTCTTTCCATAGAGCAGATGATTGAGATAGTTGACCTGCAGATGGAAGAAATCAAAACCCGCCTTGCGGAACATGGGTTGAAGGTGGAACT
>CAYPPV010000104.1:0-5448 GCA_964412705.1 uncultured Pelolinea sp.
GGTTTTAGGGCATCCAATTATCGGATGACTATTTATTTAAACACGTTGTATATCAGCGCCCAGCGCGGCTAATTTTTCATCAATCCGTTCATATCCCCTGTCAATTTGAGCGACATTTCGGATAGTTGAGGTACCCTCTGCAGATAATGTCGCTAGAAGGAGAGCCATGCCAGCCCGGATATCGGGGCCTTCCATCTGTTCCCCGTACAATTTGCACGGTCCCTGCACAATGCACCGATGGGGATCACAGAGCACAATGTGTGCCCCCATTGCGACTAGTTTATCGGTGAAGAACATCCGGCTGGGATACATCCAGTCATGAAATAAAACGGTGCCTTTTGATTGGGTAGCAACAACAATGGCGATACTCATCAGGTCTGTCGGAAAGGATGGCCAGGGCATGACGCTTATTTCTGGAATCGCACCGCCAAGGTCAGGCTCAATTTCCAAGGGCTGCCGGCTCGGGACAAGAATATCATCTACCTCAGTATTCCAATTTACGCCAAGCCGCTGAAAAACGAGCTGTATCATATCGAGATACTGCACTCCGGCATTTCTGATGCGTATTGACCCGCCGGTGATGGCAGCGGCGCCCACAAAGCTTATCACTTCAAGGTAATCAGGGCCAATTTCAAATTCACCGCCGTGTAATCCATCGACCCCCAGAATTTCAAGCGTGTTTGAACCAATATTTTTGATTTTTGCACCGATCGCATTGAGAAATTTACAGAGATCCTGGATATGAGGTTCGGAAGCAGCATTGCGGATAATAGTTTCCCCCTTTGCAAGTACCGCAGCCATGATTGTATTTTCAGTAGCTGTTACACTCGCCTCATCCAGCAATATATCGGACCCGGACAATTTCCGGGCAGAAAAAGTAAAATTCCTGTTGTATTTAACTTTCACACCCAATTTCTGCAGTGCCAGAATATGTGTATCTACTCTTCTTCTGCCTATGACATCGCCGCCGGGTGGGGGCAGCTTCAATTCGCCAATTCTGGCAACCATCGGCCCTGCAAGCAGAATGGACGCGCGGATTCTTGAACAGAGTTCAGGATCAAGGTCTGCCGGGTGGAGATCTTTTGCCTGTATCTCCCATGTGTGCACGTTGGTTTTTTTTATACTCACCCCCAGGCTTTCCAGCAGCGCCCCCATTGTTTGTACATCTTGGATATCAGGAATGTTCTTGAGTGTCACTTTTTCATTTGTTAAAAGGCATGCAGCCAGAATGGGCAATGCCGCGTTTTTATTTCCGGAAGGAAAAACTTCCCCCTTCAACGGTATTCCACCTTTAATGACGAATTTTTCCAAAATAATCTCCGAAGGTATGGCTAAAAAGTTTCTGTTACTTTTGATAAGCCTTCCGGCTTATCAATATCCAATCCTTTTTCAAGCGCAAGTTTTCGCGCAAAAAGCTGGCCTGGAATCACATAGATAATAGGAGACAGCCATTCCGGGATTTCACTTGGAACAGGAAAACCAATTTTTGATATTGAATGCATATTTTTATTATCAGATATGCTGATAATTTCTGCGCCAATGCCAAGTAATTTGTTTGTGAATTGTTCAATGTGGTCGTACATCGGCCCCGTGGGGGCAATCACAAATATTGGAAAACCGGTCTGAACTGTAGCAATAGGCCCATGAGCAAAGTCCGCAGATGAGTAGGGAACCGCCACAACTCGGGTGAGCTCTTTTACTTTTAAAGCGATCTCGAAAGCGGTGCAGTAGTTGTATCCCCGACCAATTACCACGCAGTGTTCCATATAGCGGTATCGCACAGCGTTTTCAGCGGTTCGCGAAAAAACTGGCAGGGATTCACCAAGAAGCTCGGGAAGAGCTTGAATCGAATTTTGGCGTTTCCGATCAGGATTAAAACCTACCGAAAGCATTGCCAGTGCTGTCAATGATGAAGTATAGGTCTTGGTTGCTGCGACAGCTTTTTCCTTGCCCACATGAAGCGGAATGATGTGATCAGATGTTTTTGCCAGTGGGGACTTAGGATCATTGGTAATGCAGAGTGTCGGGCGGTTCTGTTGTTTTGCAGATTTCAGCACAGAAACAATATCAGGAGATTGGCCGGACTGAGAAATTCCAATTACCAGAGATTCACTGAGGTCTGGTGGTTCTTCATAAATCGTGAAAATGGAAGGTGTCGCAAGCGCAATCTGAAAGTGATTATATGTTCCAAGAACGTACTGGGCATACCTGGCGGCATTATCTGAACTGCCCCGGGCAGCGATGAGAACATATTTGAATTTTCCGCTTAATTTTTTGGCGATTGAAATAATATTATTTAATTCCAGATCAATGATGTTTTGAATGATTTCTGGCTGTTCATTTATTTCTTTTATCAGGATGTCTTCCAAATTTACCTCCAAAATTTTTTCGTGACCCTCGATTATTTGCTGGGTTAATAGTAACATCAAAAATATTTCAATTCTCATTGTATACTGAATGACAATTATCACAGGTGATTAAAGGAGAAAAACATGCTTGAGGTCAAAAAAGTAAACACAGAATCTAAAGGCGAAGTTGATGAATTCGTCAAATTCCCGTTCAGAATTTATAAAGATGTTGAGCAGTGGGTACCGCCCATTATCACGGATATCAAATTAATGCTGAATAAAAACAAACACCCTTTCTATGAACATTCCGATGCGGAATTTTTTACTATCAGGGAAAATCGTAAAATAGTAGGCCGGATTGGCCTTCTGGAAAATAAGAGCTACAACGCGTACCATGACAAAAAACAGGCATCATTTTATTTGTTTGAATGTATAGAAGATAAGTCTGTTGCGGACAAACTTTTTGAAGTCGCATTAGACTGGGTAAAAGGAAGGGGATTGAACTATCTTTTGGGTCCAAAGGGATTGTCACCCTTCGATGGTTATGGCTTTCTGGTGGAGGGGTATGAAAGACGCCAGATGATGACAATGATGAACTATAACAAACCCAATTATCCTCAATACGCAGAAGAAAATGGATTCAGTAAAGAGGTCGATTGGGTTTCCTGTTATACCCACATTCCTGATTTCAAGTTACCTCCAAAAGTAAAAGAGGTTTCAGATCGGGTCGAGGAATTGGGAAAATTTAAAGTCGAGAAATTTTCTAACAAACGCGAATTAAAAAAATGGGCATGGAGGATTGGGCAGGCTTACAACAATACTTTTGTAAACAATTGGGAATACTACCCGCTAACTGACAATGAAATCAAATTTACCCTGGACAACATCATGGTTGTGGCTGTGCCTGATTTAATTAAAGTGATTACGTATAAAGGCGAGGTGGTTGGTTTTCTTTTCGCTTTTCCTGATATTTCAAAAGCGCTTCAGAAGCACGGCGGTCGGTTAACCCCCTGGGCGCTTCTTGATTATTTACGAGAACTGAAAAAGACAGATTGGGTTTCTTTTAATGGTGTGGGGATACTGCCTGAGTTTCAGGGAAGGGGAGGAAATGCGCTGCTTTTCTCGGAGATATATAAGACAGCAAATGCCTATAATTTTGAACATGGTGAATTGACCCAGATTGCAGAGACAGCCAAACAGATGCGAAAAGATCTGGAGAACCTGGGTGTAAAGCCATATAAAAACCACCGCATCTACGGTCGGGCAGTTTAATTAGAAAGCAAAAATCTGCTGTTTTATAATTAGCATTCCAAAAAAAATCAATCACTGCATTGGAGTAAGCATGAAGAGAATTTTGATATTTTTCTTTATTTTGTTTATTATTTCTGTATCTTCCTGCAGCGGCTCGGATGAGGAAGCCGCTGCTAAGGCAGCGGAAGAATATCTTCAGGCGTTGGCGGCCAAGGATAAGACGGCACTGGTAAACCTTTCCTGCCAAGAATGGGAAGAACAGGCATCCCTTGAAGTGGATGCGCTTCTTTCCGTAGGAGCAGAACTCAATAATTTGAATTGTGAAGTTCTGGGTGAAGAGGGGAACGACACACTTGTCAACTGCAGCGGCGCGCTTGACCTGACGTACAACGATGAAATCCGGTCTATCGATCTCAGCACCAGAACCTACCATTTGCGGCAGGAAGGGGGAAGGTGGCGCGTTTGTTCCTACCGGTAATCAATTAAAATGACTGTGAAGGAAGAAAACTTATACGCAGTTTTGCTGTGTTTGTTAATTATGGGTCTGCTAATTTTTACCACAGATGATACCCCCCTCTGGATTTACCAAGGGTTTTAATCATATATGCTTCTTGGCCAGATTATTACCCTCTCTGTCTTATCCATTTTTTTGAGGATAACACCCAATAGAAATCTAAGGAATTGGGTTTTATTTCTTTACTCCATCCTATTCGTATTCTGGTTTCAACCACAATCCTCAATTCGCCATCTGGATTACTGGCTTCCGGGTGCAGTTCTTTTGATTTCCGCAGTTATTTGGGCTGTCTTGTTTGTAAATTCTGTTTATGATTGGAAGAAAGATATATATTCAGTGCTCACACTGCTTTTGATATTTGTAATAATTTCTGTGTTCGGGGTTATCAATCCAGGCTTAACTGAGGAATTGGTTTCACCGCCTCCAATTTTTTCAGCAGGAATCTTTGCAACAATCTTTGCGTTTTTCATAATTTTGTTTTCCAAAATTGATTCCCAGAAAAGGATATTTTGGTTTATTTCAGCATTGTTTATCCTGTTGTTGCTGTTGGTGCAAAAATATGAACCTTTATCTCTATCGGCGAGCCAATTATTAAGGTCAATCCAGGGACAGTCTCCGGAGCTTGCTTCAGGAAGCGAGTTTGTTTGGGTTGGTTTTTCCTACTTCTCCTTTCGTATACTTCATATAATTTTTGATCGTGATCGGGTAAAAAAGCTCAATCTTTCTTTTAAGGAATTTGTTATCTATCTTGTTTTCCCGGCAGCGTATATTGCAGGTCCCTTAGACAATATCTTTCACTTTCATAATGAAATGGAGTGTGTTGATAACAAAGAGATTGATAATGATCTCCTTGAAGGAAGCAAGCGCCTTGCTAAAGGATTATTTTTTAAATTCATCCTGGCTGACAGTCTAGCACTCATTCCGCTTTCCTCAGAATCAGTACAAAAAGTCCAGCACCCAATCTGGATGTGGCTGATCGTTTACAGCTACGCCTTCCGAATTTTCCTTGATTTTGCCGGATATACACATATTGCCATTGGTATATCAAGATTTCTCGGAATAAAATTGCCGGAAAATTTTAAGCGCCCCTATCTTTCAGAAAATATGACAACTTTCTGGAATAGGTGGCACATGACGCTAACCCAATGGATCAGAACATACTTTTTTAATCCAATAACTCGATTTCTGAGAAGTAATTTTAGAAATATCCCAACCTGGATGATCATTCTCTTTACCCAGGTGAGCACGATGCTGCTGATTGGGCTGTGGCATGGCGTCAGCATCAATTTTCTAATTTGGGGATTATGGAATGGTTTGGGTTTATTTATTCATAAT
>CAYPPV010000105.1:0-5398 GCA_964412705.1 uncultured Pelolinea sp.
GGCTCCGCTTTCTGTCAGATATACTGGAAGAAAAACTTCAGCAGATGCCCGCAGGAGAGAGCGCACGAAAACAAGGGCTCCGATTGGGAGCATGAGCCGAACCAGTTCCTTCCTCGGCGCGGGAAATATTGCGGAATTGTGTTGCCCATTAATGCCGGGTATGTCTTTTAACAGAACATTTAATAAAATAGACACCGTGATTCCGCCCAGCATCAGCCAGGGTGTTGCATGGATTGAAAATGCTGTGACAATGAATGTGATTAATAAGGGTCCGAGCAGAACTCCTATTTCTCCTCCGATGAGCCATATACTCATTCCCTTACCGATTTGTTTTCCTGAAAAAGAAGTGACCAGGGGCGGTAGCACGGCATGCATAAAAGCGGATGAAATCCCTCCAATGGTACAGAACAGAAGTCCTGTATAGAAATCAGGGGCAACGCCAAGCAGACTAATCACAATGCCTGTGACAGCCGGTCCGAGCAGGGCGATTTTTTGCAGATTTTTACGGTCTGCGAGATGGCCGATAAAGGGTTGGAGAACGGATGTTCCCTGATAAAAGAAAGAAAATAATCCAGCCTCGACTTTTAATAATGACAATCTTTCAATCAATAACGGGAGGAGAGGCGCAATAAACCCGCTGTAAGTATCGTGCATGGCATGCGCGATGGATATCGTGACTGCTTCGCGCGGCTGGAATTTCTCTTCCGAATCAGAAATGGTTTCCAACGGGTGTTTTTTATCCTGAATTGATGTAATTGACATCTATTGTAATTTTAAGAATCCTTTATTGTGAATATCGAAATCAAGATTATACCTGCTGATTTTCCGGTATTCGTACCGCGAATACCTGCAGGAAAGAAAACTTAAAAAATATTGATCTGGGAAATATCAGATATAATCCTGCCGTAATCACCCAATAGTGGAGGTAAGTTGATATGGTTTTTGCAGTAATGAATAATAAAATGCTGTCCAGCTTCCCTCCTGCTGAAATTTAACCAGTAGCAGATCCGGTTCATCCGCAGGAGTGAAAGCTCCCTGCGGTATTTTGATCCCCGATTTAATATTCTATTCCGCAGTGGTCACTGCAGTTGCTGAGCGTGCAACCCGTTTTTGTGTAAAGGCCGAACGATGGTTTTCACGGAAGAATCGCTCATGTGCTTATATAAATGGAGAATTGATGTTTAGACAATTTCGAGACACATACAGGAAATTTACCAAGAATTTTTGGCTTTTAATGGTCGCCTCATTTGTCGACATGCTGGGTGGATCATTGATCTTTCCCTTCTTTTCGCTTTTCATGACCATGAAATTTGATGTCGGTATGACGGAAGTGGGCACCATGTTCCTGGTATGGGCACTTACATCCGGGGTGATTGGCAACGTGCTAGGCGGTGCGATGGCGGACCGCTTTGGCCGAAAAACAAACATGATTTTTGGCCTGATTGCCAGCGCAACATCGGCCCTGCTGATGGTGGTGATTGATGACCTGGTTGTTTTCTACATTGCTACCGGTATTGTTGGAATCTTTGAGGATATTGCGGGTCCGGCCAGGCAGGCTATGGTTGCGGATCTCGTGCCTGAGGAACTGCGCGCGGATGCCTATGGCATGTCCCGCATCGTTTTCAATCTTGCGGTTACCATCGGTCCGGCCATAGGCGGTTTCATGGCAACCCGTTCATTCGAACTGCTCTTTTTCGCGGATGTAATCATCAGCCTGATTGCGGCAGGATTTGTTTTTCTCTTCCTGCCGGAAACCAAACCGGCGGGTTCTCGGGAATCAGCTGAAGGTGAAAAAATATCATTCAAGCAGACTTTCAAGGGATATGGCCAGGTGCTGAGGGACAAGCTCTACATCGCTTTCATCATCACGTCTATCCTGTCCACCCTGATGTATTTCAATATGAACAGCTCCCTGTCTGTTTATCTGGTTAATCACCGGGGAGTGACGCCCGAGCAGTTCGGCTATATATTGAGTCTGAACGCTGGCATGGTGGTACTTCTGCAGGTGTTCTTTACCCGGATTACATCCAATTGGAAACCGATGGTAGCGATTGCCTTCGGCAATCTACTTTATGTTGTCGGTTTTACCATGTATGGATTTGTCAATTCGTACATGCTCTACCTGCTGGCAATGGTGGTTATCACTATCGGGGAAATGATTTATGCCCCTAAGGAACAGACAGTGGTCGCTGGCTTCGCCCCGGAGCATATGCGGGGACGATACATGGCTGTCCGGAATTTTTCCTGGATCATCCCGGTGGCCATCGGCCCGTTGGGCGCAGGATTGATCATGGACAATCTTGATCCGCGACTGATCTGGTTTATGGCTGGAACGGTCGGTTCGCTGGCTGTGATTGGTTTCACTTACCTGCATTTCAGAGCCGGCTCTATTTTTGAGGAAAAATCAAACGGTTACAAAAATGGCGGGAACGGGATAAACAAAGAAACACCAGCCACGGATGCCGAATCATCTCCAATTTCCCCATGATCAAATTGCAGAGGTCGAATCATTTCAACCTCTGCAAAAAATAAAAATTCTTGCTGGAATTTTTCTCATTATCTATTCAGCGTTCCTGATTGCCAAGCAAGTTTTTTTGAAACCTTTTTATTCAAAAATCGTATTTGTAAAGATGAGGACAGGTAATTGCGTGATGAATTTAGGAAAATTTTTTCACCGGATTGGAAAAGGCATTTTTCCAAACGGGACAGACCACATTTACCGAAATCTTGTATTTAAGGGCGGCGGTGTGCGCGGCATCGCCTATATGGGAGCACTGGAGGCGCTGGAAGAAGCCGGTGTGGTTGAAAATATTGAGCGGACCGCCGCGACCTCCTCCGGGGCTGTGGCGGCGGCCCTGCTCAGCTTTCGATTGCCCATCAGCGAGACGCTCGCGCTTTTCAACACGCTGGATATGAGCAAAGTGCCTTAAAATAGCAGGAGCGGGAAAACCAGGGTTGGCAGCATGCTGCCTCTGAAAAATGCGGACAGCTACCGCCGCTTGTTTGAGGATTTCGGCTGGTATTCCAGCGATTATTTCTATGATTGGATGCGGGAGGTCATTGCCGCACCGTGCGGCGGAAACGGCCTCGCAACCTTTTCCGATTTCAGCAAAAGAGGTTTTCGCGACCTGCACGTGGTGGCTTCCAATATCTCGCGGCACCGCGCCGAGGTAATTTCATCCCGGACAACGCCTTATGCCGCTGTTGCGGATGCAGTGCGACTTTCCATGTCCATCCCCTTCTTTTTTGAAGCACTCCGGTTTGAAGGAGAAAAATTGGGGGCAGGGGGCTATTTTGTTGACGGCGGCCTCTACAACAATTACCCCCTGCGCATCTTTGATAAAAAAGAATACGCATTTAATTCAAAAAACTTCCGCGAGGGGATCAATCGGGAGACGCTCGGTTTGTTTTTATATCCGACCGCCATGCGCAGGGACGGCACAAGCGATATTCCGGGGAATCTTTGGGTATTTGTGAATATCACCATGCGCAGCTTGTATGATTTCCACCCGTTATCCAATATAGACCATGCGCCTGCGGTCCGCAGGCGCGCCATTCGCATCAATGACTGCGGGGTTTCGCCTTTAAGGTTCGATATTACACCGGACTCGGCTGAATACCGGGCTCTTTACGCGGAGGACCGCCGTTCCGTTGAAAATTTCTTCAATGGTTCCGGTTGAGGCCCCCCGGAGGGATTTTAGAATTACTCGTAAATAAAAATTCTGGCTTTTGGGCGGAAAAATCCGCCTGATTAATGGCTGATATGCCGGCGGCGGGCAGGAGGGCATCTCCTGCCGTGTCTGCTAGCGGTTGTAATTGTTGTATCTGCGGTTCTTCTGTTTTGCGCGGCGGATGGCTTTTTTCTTATCCTGCCGGCGCTCTTCGCTCTTGGAAATGAACCAGCGGCGCCTGCGCACCTCGCTGAGCAGCTTGCTGCGGATGATTTTTTTCCTGAACCTTCTGGTTAATTCCTGCTGTGATTCTCCGTCTCTCAGTACGACTGATGGCAAATTGGTCTCCTTTCAATATTTAATTTATGAACTGTCGGATGAAACAAAAAAGATTTGTTTCACCAGAAACAAATCCCAAGAAGAAAACCAGAAATGGTTTGAAACGTTTAATTATCTACTGCCGTTTGGACGAACTCCTTCTGCCTGACAGATCGCTGATATTAATCCGCGCTCCTTGAGACCTGCCGGCCCTGCGGCCGGGCGGTTTCCGTATGTATTCTAACATAATTGTTTCCCATTTCTTTTTTCGGGGCTGTTTTCTTATGAAGGTCAGTATGCTGGTGTCTTTCCTCATGCTAAATAGAGAAAAAATCAATTGGAGAAATAGTATGTCCAGGGCACCTAACCCCCAGGTGCAGACGATGGTCGAAAATGCATCAGAAAATTTCTATCTGTGTACGTAAGTTAAGCGGGTGGGTTGGAAGGCGGAAAGTTGGCTGAGCTGAGCGTATAAGTTGACCGGGTGATAGCTTGATTGAATGAAAAATAAGAGAATAATTCTTGAAAGCTTTTTTCATTCTTGAGAAGATATGGACCAGAAATATTTATTGAGAGATTAATTATTCAGAAAACAGTAATCATTGTTTTATCTATCGGTTGAGTAAAGGCAGCTCAAGTAAATGTTATTGATTAGAACTGTTGCCGGGCATTTTCTCAATATTAGCCGTAAACTTGTCTCCCGATGTCGTTTTAATTTATACTTCCAATATAAAAAAGAAAAATTATTATTATTTCAACAACCTGCACTTTTTTGGCAGAAACAAATTTATAAATAATGAAGAAGATTTTTAATTACCTGATTATCATTATCTTTTCCCTTCAATTGCTTCTTTTAGTATGGGGAATAAATAAGGGATTTGATCTCACAGATGAAGGATATATCGCTCTGCTTCTGAAGCAGGAGAGGCTTTCTTTGGGCCAGCTCAAAAACTTTGAGATACTTCTTGGAAGATGGCTGAGCAGATTAGACTTGGATGTGCTCGGATTTCGGGTTATTGCCATTGGTCTTACAGCGCTATCATCCTTTATATTCTTCATTTCATTTCAGAAATATATTGATAAATATTTACCGGATAGAGAGAGAAAGATTTCCCCTGCCGCAGCATTTTCCTTGATTGCGTTTCTGAATTTTTATCAATTTGCCCGAAGTACATCTATTATCAATTACAACATTATCACGAATGTAAATGTAGTATTGGCGGCCTCGTTCATGTTCATTTCTTTGGCAGAATCAACAACCATTAGCAGGAATAAAGATTGGCTGTTTCAACCCTGGATGGCAGCCATCGGTTTCCTGATGGGAATTCAGTTTACCGCCAAACAGCCTGTGGTAATTGCTTTTTTGTTTTTTACAGTAGAATAGTTAATATTAATATTTACTAGAATTA
>CAYPPV010000106.1:0-5265 GCA_964412705.1 uncultured Pelolinea sp.
AATTTTGCATAATTGCCTGCATCCTCTTTTTTCGCATCCCTCACTTGGCCAGTGTCCATATCCACAACTTGCCCCGGTCCGCCGCCATTTCTTCCATAAACATGTCCTGAGCCAATCTTAAGTTCGCTTTCCTGGCTGCGACCAAAACAAGAAAATTTTGCGGGTGCTTTTTTTAATGCTAAGTCAATAATATCCGGAGGAACATGAATTCTTCCTGTTTCCTCATTCACGCTTGCCCCCCAGCATACCCACATCTCACGTGCATCATTATGCTGCACATCAATTCCAATTTCTTCAATGGCCTGCAGGGTTTTTTCATGAATTTTTATAATCTGGTCCTCACTTAAAATTCTCAGCGAATTTGCAATCATATGACCACCTTGTAATTATTTTTGAGCTGTATACTTCAAATTTGATGCTTCTACATTTAGTAAAACCGAAGCATTTTTTGGATCCCTTATATTTCTCAGTTTCTGCATAACGCTCTTGTTTTGAACGAGTTCTGCCAATGATTGAAGCATGGCAATCTGAGATACACAATCCTTAATAGCCATAAGAAAAACGATTTCTACATCAATTTCTCCCTCTCCACCCATAACACCAAACGGAATTGGATGAGCAAGAATGCCAATCGCTACAGCGGAATTTTTGACATGGTTGGCATCTGTATGGGGTATTGCCACACCGAATGGTTCCACTGGTAGACCCGTAGCAAATTCTTTTTCCCTTTCAATCACCGCTTCACAAAATGAATTATCTACATATCCCTTGTTAAATAGTATCCCTCCCAGGTGATTGATTATTTCCTGCTGATTTTCGACTTCTAGACCAATTTCGATTAAATCTTCTTTAAAAAATTCATCCATGATAATTCAATATAAAAAATCCTCTCTACAAAAATAGAATACCATTTTTGACGGGATTAAACACATTCAATTCTTTTTACTTAGGCGATTATAAAATGTTACAAAAGTAGATTAATTTATCGGATTGTTTTTCAGAAAGGCCAAAGCGCCGGTACCATCACCAGTGCAATGATAAAGATAATAATGGAGAGGATGGAGCCGACCTTCAGAAAATCGATGAAGCGGTAGTTGCCAGGGCCGTACACCATCATACAGGCCGGCTCAAGCGGCGTTAAAAAAGATGTGCTGGCACCCACTGCAATCATCATCGCGAAAGTGCGCGGGTTGAGACCCAGGTCCAGTGCGGTCTGCACCGCGATGGGTATTACAACAGCGGATGCGGCCTGGTTGGACATGGGCTGGGAGAGGAACATCGTCAGAAGAAAGAATCCTCCAAGCAGCCACACCGGACTGAATCGGCCGGTTACATCCACGATCAGACCAGATAAATAATGAGCGGTCCCCGTATGCTCGATTGCGGCACCCAGCGCAAGCATGCTGCCAATCAGCAGCAGCACCCGCCAGTCAACCGACTGGTATGCCTCTTCAGGCGAGATCAGCTGCAGCGCAAAAACCAGGATCACACCGATTAGAACAGAAATAGGCAAGGGGATGATGTTGATACTGGCAAGAGTTAGAACACCCCCAAAAACCGCAATGGAGCCAATGATCTCTAGCCTGTCTTTGCGTCTCTCACCCAGATCCCGCAGTACGCGGAAGATATTACTGCGCTCCAAGCCCATAACACCCGATCTTCCGCCGTGAATCAAAAGCTGGTCCCCCACCTGCAGCCTGATTCCGCTCAGTTTGGAGCGAATGGTCTGCCCGCTGCGGTTGATACCCAATACCTGCAATCCGTACCTGTGGCGGAAATCCATCCCCTTCAACGTTCGGTTGATCAGGGGTGAGCGAGGCAACAGGATGACCTCAAATAGCCCAACCGCTTCGGATTGGAATTGCTCATCTTCCACTTCCTGGCGCGGCTTCAATACCAATCCGGTTTCATCTTCGATTTCAAGCAGCTCATTCCTGTCTCCTTCCACAAGGAGAAGATCCCCCTCATCCAGCACCTGGTCCGCACTCGGTGCCAGCGTTCGCCGGTTTCCTTTGACAATGCGCAGCACCGTAATGTCGTAATCCTCTCCCAGTTTGGATTCCGCGAGTGTCTTTCCGCAGAATGGAGAATCGCCGTTCACCAGGAGTTCTGTCAGATAATTCTGCACGCTGGTATCAGCCGAAAAAGATTCCTCATACGGCCGGTCAGGAACCAGCCAGTTCCCGACGGTAGCCATGTAAACCAGGCCCACGATTAAGATGACGATGCCCACAGGTGTGAGCTCAAACATACCGATCGGCTCCAGGCCCAATTCGGTAATCAGTCCGCTGACAACGATATTAGTCGAAGTGGAGACCAGCGTTACCGAGCTGGAAAGGATGCTTGCAAACGCAAGCGGCATCAGCATTCTGGAATGGCTGGCGTCGACCTGTCGGGCCAAGCCAATGGCTACTGGCAGAAAAAAAGCCATGGAAGCCGTATTACTCATGAAGGAACTCATGGTTCCCATCAATACCATCATGATGGAAACCAGCTGGAATGTACCCAAATTAGCAAAACGTATGAAAAAGCCGCCAATGATATCGACCACGCCCGTTTTTTCCAGTGCTGCGGTTAGAATCAGCAGGCCTAAAATAACGATAAAGGTTTCGCTGCCAAAACCGTCAAATGCCCGGTCGATTGGTAGCAGTCCAGTCAGCACCAGCACCGAAATAACCCCTAGCGCAATAATATCTGGCCTGATCTTTTCAATTGAGAAAAGCACCAGCGTGATAATGACGACTCCGATTGTCCCGGCAATTTCTGGCGTCATCGATACCTCCAAATAATAAACCAATATTACCAAAGATACAAAAAGGGAGTGTTCACTTCGGCAGTTTTTCTAAATCGTTTTATATCTTCCCGGTAAGTTTCAAAACCTATAATGAAATTGAGTTTGAAAGAGGATATTTATAAAGTGAATGACTCAAGTGAAGGAAAATATGCGCTGGGTGATTAGCGCATTCTTATTTCTTGGCCCTCATGCGGCCATTCTTGTTTGGCAACTGTTAAATTCCGCCCTGTTTACAGAGGGGTTCCTGAATACGTTCATCCTGACAGCCGGGAAGCTGTTTCTGCCCGCGATCTCCCTGATCTATGCGCTGGTTTTTCCCAACGGCATATTCAGGCTGGGCTGGCTGTGGATTGGCATAAGTGTATTGGTTGACCTGAGCCTGTACGGCGTCAATGCGTACAGCTGGAGATGGAGGATTAAATAAAAAATGAACAACTATAAGACGAAGAAGAAGGAATGCTCGGAAATCTGCCCGAAGACATTCAGGCGCTTCTCGAAGGATAAATAAACGCCTAATGCCCTGTAAAAACTATAATCAGTGCAACAAGAATGCCTACCATGAGAGTGAGGAATGAAAATCTCTTGTTCTCCTGTTCAACCGCAGGAATGAGGTGAGATGCACCGACGTAGAGCAGCACCCCTCCCGTCACAGCCAGCAGGTGGCCAAGAGCAGTCTTTGAAATATTGCGAATAAAGAAAAAACTAACCAGCGTGCCAAGGGGAGTCGAAAGACCGGCAGTGAGAAAAGCAATCAGGCTGCTTTTCTTTTCTTCCTTTCCCAAACGTTTCAGTAAAAGAAAACTGACAATTCCCTCAGGGAATTCATGTAACACCATGCCAATCGCAGAGAGAATACCTGTAAAAATGCTCACGTTGAATGTAATCGCGTAAATGACGCCATCCACAAAAGAATGAAACCCGATGCCAAGCACAGATATCCACCCTTTGTTCTCACCGCAGTTATTACCCGGGCAGAAAAAGGTTTGGAAGAATTGGTTGGTCAGAAATAAACCGAAATATCCAGCTAGAAAGTAATAAGGGGAAAATTCACTGAACTCAAGGGATTCAGGGGCGATATGGATGACGGATACAGAAATCAGCACACCCGCAGCAAAACTCATGAAATAGATAGCATTGCGCTCTCCCCAGTCTGCGAATTCATAAATGACATAGATCCCCAAACCTGTAACCAGGCTGGCCGTAAAACTCGCTGCAAATACTAACCAGAATGACATGTTGTTGAATTCTTTCTGTTATTCCTGCAGACCGGATTTTATTTCTCAGCGCAGGACAATTTCCATGCCATCACAGGCAATCTGTACCTGAACACCACACACCTCTTCAAACTTCCTTATTTTATCCCTAATTCCTTTCCACTCATTCTTAACAATCTTTATGCCGTATCTGGATTTATTTCCTCGGCTTATTCCAACCCCTCTTCATCGCCGTCCATCATTACCGTCCTCCTGTAACACAAAACCAGACGGAATGCATGCATTTGATGTTTTTCATTCTTGACGTCTATATTTCCCCTTGTTTCAATGACTACCTGTTTCATATCTGTCACTCCCAATCATCTAAATTTATCAAATAAACCAAGCCTGTTAAACTTAAACAAAAACCAGGAGGATAACTATGGCGATAAAAATTCAAATCCATACCGACAGCACCGGCTGGATTAATGCGGAAATCAGCGAGGAAAAGAACCCTATCACTGCCGGGCAGATTATCGATGCACTTCCGATTGAATCAAAAACCCGCACTTGGGGTAATGAGGTGTATTTTGAAATCCCCGTCCAGGCAGCCGAGGAGCACTCGCAGGTAAAAGTAGAAGTTGGAGACCTGGCATACTGGCCGGCTGGAAACTGTTTCTGCATCTTTTTCGGGCGGACTCCTGCCAGCACAGATGCCCAGCCCGCAGCAGCCAGTGCAGTTAATGTATTCGGAAAAATTACAGGTGATCCCGAATTATTCAAACAGGTCAGGTCAAGTGAAAAAATTGTAGTAAAGAAAGCTTAAAAGGCAGTCAACAATTTGAGGTTCCCAATACGTATAAATAATTCCACAAGAAAAAGGGCCGATCCGACTGATTGGCAGGCTTATCTCGAGTATATTAGGGTGTGAGTGCGATGATGGATGAAGATGTCGCTGAACCAGTCTCTTGCGGTACATAGGGCACAAATATCACTTCATCGAAACCCAAGTCATCCAGCAGCCGCTCCAGGAAAACCTCAGCATTGTCATTCGCTTTCTGCAGGATGCCGTCCTCAACAGCGGACTGATAAATTTCTTTTTCGGCCGCCTGCCGCGCCAGCGTTTCAAGATCCGGGTCTCCCTGTCTGAAAAGGTCCGTCTGGCGGTCATACACACGGGACGCCTGGTTATCCAGTGTTGCAATAAAGATTTCAGGATCGGGAAGGTCAATTTCAACCAGCCCGCTGGTTATGACGATATCCTCCCTGTCTAATTTG
>CAYPPV010000107.1:0-5226 GCA_964412705.1 uncultured Pelolinea sp.
CAGCACATTTTTAGTGCCTTCCACGTTGACCTTTCGCATAAACTGGTCCTGGCCCGGCAAAATAGAGATGATGCCGGCCAGGTGGAAAATCAGGTCTACGCCCAGCATGGCTTTATCCAGTGAAGCGGGGTCAAGCACATTCCCTTCCACAAGCTCCACGTCCAGGTCCTGGAGGGCGGACAGGTCTTCCCCCGGAAGAACCATCGCCCTGACCTGGTATCTTTTCTTCAGCAATTCCCTGATGAGCACATTGCCAACATGCCCGGCTGCTCCTGTAACCAATACCATCAACTGCTCCTTCTTATTTTTTCTGTAATCATGCGTATGCCTTCCCGCGTCACTTTCTCCCAGTCCGCTGCCCGGGGATCCACCACTGCCTGCAGGAGGATACCCGCCGCCAGCGAAACAAGAACACGCGCGACCAGATGGGGATCCAGATTTTCTTTTATCGAGCCGCTCTTCTGGCCGTTCGCGATGAGTTCGGCGAAGCGGTTCTGGTAGCGCCGGTAGGGCTGGATGGCTGCGTTCCAGACTGCCTGGTCCCGGCTGGCCTGCACCATGAACTCCATGAATATGGGCAACCGGCCGCTTGCCTCCCGGAATACAAAACCGAGCATCTCAGCCATGTTCAGGATAGACGCCGGCACGTCTCCTCCTATCATGGAAGGAGAAAAGAGCTGGGCGTCAATTCTGCCCAGCCAGTCTTCCAGTACATCCAGGAATAGCGCCTGTTTGGACGGGAAATGGTGGTAGAAGGCTCCCTTGCTGACCCCCGCCCGGTCGCAGATGTCCGCAACCGAAGCGGCCTCATATCCT
The DNA here is from genome assembly GCA_964412705.1 of uncultured Pelolinea sp. Classification (GTDB taxonomy): domain Bacteria; phylum Chloroflexota; class Anaerolineae; order Anaerolineales; family Anaerolineaceae; genus Pelolinea. The sequence goes on from CAYPPV010000107.1 coordinate 817, forward strand.
GCTTCACAAAACAGTGCAACCGCTGCCTCAATAATCTGTTTTCTTGTATCCCTGCTTCTCTGCTGCATAATAATACCGACCGGTCGGTCTGATTTTATAGTATTATAAATGGGAAACCCCATCCTGTCAAATCAAAAAAGCGAAGAGTGGATTTTAGAGGTTTGGCCTTTTTAACTGCCTGCGCAGCCATGAACCCGCAGCGCTTTGATACCGCTTCACCGGCAAAGACTTACTTTCCCATTGAACAGTCTGGCATATTACACACATTATCCCCCAATGGCAATGCCCCAAATAAGAGCCCGCTTTTTAAGCGGACTCTTAACAAGGCAGGTATTTTCTATTGGCAGATCTGGTAATCCAGGTCCCGGAATACTTTCGTCCTGGGATTGAAGTTGCCGGCCTTGTCCTGCACCACGATCTGGTACTCCATTTTTGCGAATTCGTACATGTTGTAATTTGGAATTTTATTCGCAACCAGCGTGATGCTGTAATTTTCCCCGGATTTCCTGACCATAGAATGGCCGTCATCCCATTTGGTTATTCCATCACTTTCTTTATCTACGAAACGGACAAAAAGGACAAGCGCTTTTACTTCTTCCGAATTGGCTACTTTGGCGCTGATGGTGATATCGTTATCGCAGCCGCCCCCGCCGTAGTAGAAAATATCCGCATCGCGCTTGACATCATAAATGGCGATCTCGTCCGTATCCGGCGGCCCTTCTTCCTCTTCCTCTTCTTCTTCCGGTTCTTCCTCCGGTTCCGGCTGCTCTGCAGGCGGGGCTTGCTCCTGCCCTTCGACCGTTACAGTAATGGCAGAATAATCACTCCAGTTTCCGCCGCTTCCCTGCGCGCGCACGCGGAGGGTGTGGCTTCCAGGTGAGGATGGCGCCCAGGTGTACTTCAGCGCCACCACCTGCTGGTCAGAGTCCGGGCTGGCCACCGAGCTGACCACCTCGCCGTTAACGCTAAGCTCCACCGCCGAAACGCCGCCAGTGCTGCTGGCGTGGTAGGAAATCTGCACCGGCTGCATCTGCAGGGTCGCGCCGTTCGCCGGTGAATCGATCCCCGCTTCAATCGCGGCGCCTGCGCCCCCAGCTCCCGTATCAGCGCTCCCCCCTCCCAGGTCCACCGTGATCCCGGCAAACTCGCAGGCGATCATGGCAGACATCAGGATCCCCGCTCCTATCAAAAAGATAATCCGTTTCATGTCTTCTCCTCTCAAGCTAAACCGCTGGCCGTCTTTTCAAAAATGATTATAGCAATTCCTGTTCAAAAAAGAAATACCAGCCCTTTTCTTCAATTCCCTGGTTAAATGAAAATTCAGAGATCGCTACGGGCATACTTCAATCAATATATCGTCAAACACGAAGGAACGCCCGGTTTCATCGCGGCCCCACCCACCCAAATGAAATGGATGCGTTTTTTATACAATTAACCTTAGAATAGTGATTTCTTTGTTATACTCTCAGGCGGTGAAACCATGAAAATGTACCTGGATTGCTATGCCTGCGCGGTCAGGCAGACGCTTCAAGCCCTGCGGGAAAGCGGCGTGGATGAGAGCCGGCATGTGGAGATCCTGAACCGCGTCCTGCGGGAGCTGATTAGCCTGGATCCATCCCTCACGCCGCCGGAATTCGGTGCAAAAATTCATTCCCTGATCCGGGAAGAAGTTGGCTGTGAGGATCCCTACAAAAAGATAAAGCGGAAAAGCACAGAAGAAGCACTGAAGCTGTACCCGAAGCTGAAGAAGCGCATCCAGGATTCCTCGGACCCCATTGATACTGCCACGCGCCTTTGCATCGCTGGGAACATCATTGATCTCGGGGCGGCCTCGAAATATAACCTGGGTGAGACCATCGAGCGCGTGCTCAGCCAGCCCTACGCAACAAGTGATTTTCCCGAATTCAAGAGAAAGTTGCATGAAGCGGAAAAAATCCTGATGCTGGCGGATAACGCCGGCGAGACGGTTTTCGACCGGCTGTTTATCGAAACCGTCGCGAAGTCCGTTACCTATGCCGTAAAAGACGGCCCCTGCATCAACGACGCGACCATCGAGGATGCCCGGCAGGCCGGCCTGGATGAGGTTGCGGAAGTGATTTCATGCGGCGCCCAGGCGCCCGCCACCGTGCTGAAATGGTGTTCGCCGGACTTCCTCTCGGTTTACAACCAGGCCGACTTGGTGATTGCCAAGGGGATGGGCAATTACGAGGCGCTGAGCCAGGAAAATCATCATCTATACTTCCTGCTGCAGGTTAAGTGCGAGATGGTCTCGCGCGACATCGGCGCGCCGGTCGGAAGTATCGTGGTCAAGCCGTCCGCTCCCGCCTGACTCTTCCTCCTGCCATTCGAAAGACCTGTAGAAGTCAGCGATTTTAAACCAAAATCTCCTCACCCAAGTTCCAGACCTGGACCTTGGCGCAAAACAATTCTACTATGTCGGTAAATATGCTTAATGCTTCACTCTTCCTGCGGATTAAATTCCCTGATATGATCGTAATACATTTGGATGCAGTTAAGTTCCTGCTCATACTCGTCCCAAGGAACATCAATCTGTCCTGGCAGTCCGGAGAATGCCCTGAATTTTAAATCCCGCTTGTCCCACGCAGCCGCGTATCTCCTCATTGGCTCAATGGTTTCAAACAGTTGGGGAACAGTTGCCCGCATGCCAAAGAAAACGGATATTAATACGAAAAACAGAACCGCATTGGTAATTCTTTGTCTTTGCGGCCTGGGCAGAAGCAAGCCAAATAGAAAGGATCCCAGAGTAAGGTAGAAGCTGGGAATCATCTGCGACCGCAGCGGAATCGTCCCGCGGTATACATAGGCGCCCGGGATAAAAGACACATATATCATTGCGCCTGTAACAAGTATCGTCAAAACAGCCGCTTTCCAGTTTTTGGAAAGGGGAAAATCCATTATCCATCCAATTCCGGCAACTCCTATGATGAAAAACCATCCCGGCCGCCAATCCCCCTGGAATGCATAATAGGAGTCGGAAATATTCCGGACAAACTCAAAAGAGCCCCGCAGCGCGATCCGCAAGGTTTCCAAAATTGGCGTTGCTCCCGGATAATGCTGAACTTGAGCCCGGTTTTCGATTCCAGGCGAAAGCAGCATAACCATCAATCCAAAGACAGCGGCAAGAATTCCCGAGAATAAATAATTGTTAAGGCTATTTTCATTCTTCTTGTTAATTACCAGCCAGGCATATATAGACAGATTCAGCGCCAGCCATCCCAAAGCTGCGATCTCGTGGGTGGTGGAAATAAAAAAACTCAGTAAAAAAGCGAGAATGATCAGCCAATTACATTTTTTGCCTTTTGATAGACCCAGCCGAAGCATCCCGGCCATGTATATGGGAATAAGAATGAATAAAGGGAAAAGAACCAATGATGAACTGATCCAGAAGAATGATTTATAGAAATCGGGGGTGACAATAGAAACCGTCAAGGTAAAGAACAATGAAAATGAAAAATAAGCCAGCCAATCTTTTTTTGGGGTGTGGCTTTTTGAGGAAAAATAAATGGAGAAGAAGAGAGACAGTAAGGTAAAAATGATTTGATAGATGATTGTGTGCGGCTTATCGGCAAAACCCATAACAAGAAAATTGGAGAAAAATCTTCCTGACCAGTTCTGATAGAACCATAACCCTGCGGCAGGAAATCCCAATTCATCAAAGTTGATGGCATAGCAAAAATCATCCGAATACATGCGCGAATACAGGCTGTCTGTGAAAATAAGCACCATCCCAATCAAACCGCTGATCAGGGTGGTACAGACAACGATGCGTTCCCACGGTATATTTCCTATACGAAAGAGAGGGCTTATTACAAAATAATACAGTATCAAAAAAATGGCAGAAGTTAATATGAAGGTTAGTGCATAACGGGTTCCAGTTAATGGAGGGGAAACAACCTGTGAGCTGGTCAAGATCGAAGTGCAAATCCCGATGCCAATCGTCCAATAATCAATATGATCCGCCAGAACTGCCTTTCGGAAAATAAAATGAAAGAAAAGAACACTGAGGGGTATAACAAGCATACCGGCTTGTACAATCAATTTCGTCAGTGAACGAAGCTCAAATCCCCATTTGATGAGAATGATGAGAATTGCCAATGAGGATGCTGTGCCCACCGAATAGAAGATTGCCTTCGAAGGAAATTCGCTGGTATTTGAATTTGAATTTCTATTTCTCATCATTTCTTTTTTGGAACATAAAGATAAAAAATTTTAATCGCAATTATCTCTATATTCTTAAAAATTATCAAAACAGTTATCTTGCACAAAAATAAAGATTTAAAGCAAAAAGCTCCTCGCCCAGGACTCGAACCTGGAACCTAGCGGTTAACAGCCGCGCGCTCTGCCAATTGAGCTAGCGAGGAAGGCGCAAATATTATAGAAGCGCTTAAG
>CAYPPV010000108.1:0-5214 GCA_964412705.1 uncultured Pelolinea sp.
TTCAAAGATGGACCAGATTAAATACTGGCCTGTTATTGTTGAAGAAAAGACTTTCCCGGTGAAAGGTGGAAAATATCGGATCAATGAAAACCTGCTTCTTGAAATAACCGTGCTTCCTGTTGAAGAAGTTGCAAATGAATATACTGAAAATCCAGAAGTCTTCACCGGCTACATGGATCTGGATGCAATTGGAAAAGAGATTCGCATCCGGTCCGCAAAAAGCGGAGACAGATTCGCTCCCCTCGGGATGCAGGGGAAAACCATGAATTTATCTGATTTCTGGATTAATAACAAGGTGCCCAGAATGGCCAGAAAAACCTGGCCGGTTGTCTCCTCAGGAAAAATGATTATGTGGCTGCCGGGATTTATGCCCTCACATTATTCAAGCATTACCGAAAAGACGGAAACTGTGGTGATTCTTCGTTTAACTAGAGAGCAATAGATAACTTATTTTCCTATTTGTATTCAGCGGCCAACTTCTTAAGTTTCATGCTGATTTCGCGCCATTGAATTTTAGAGACCCCTAATTTTTGGCGGATCTTATCGCGGTTAATTCCCTCCATCCAGTCATCCAGGGCGGAATTCCAGCGGCACATCGAGAAAGAGAGGTGCTTTTCAATTCCGGCTGCTTTACAAATATCTTCCAGGATGTATTCAAGGCGCCTGGGCGACCAGGGAAATACCCAGTCTTTGGGCCCATACTGCTCAAGGTACTCCTGGTATTTGATTGCCCATACATCTGAAACGGGTATTTTCCTTTCCTTGTTACGATCCTTCTGGTCAGGATATCTCACAAAAAGGTACTTTTCACCATTTCCCAATATAAAGTGCGGCAGTTTGATGTTCAAGCACTCACTTTTTTTAATTCCAGTTTCCAGCAGTAGTTTTAGAAGCACATATGGTCTGACGTCAGGATCAAGTCCCTCTGACATCCCTTGAGCAGTTTCCAGGACCTTCTTTCGCTCTTCTGAATTAAGCACTTCAGGCAGGGGGCTGATTACAGACTGCTGAACGATTGATTCTGCAGGGTCAGCGGATATCCGGCCGTTTTCTGATAACCAGCGAAAAAAGGATTTGATTGAGGTGATCCTTCTTGCCAGGCTTTTAGCACTGCATGGAATCCCTTTTCCTCGGCCATTTTCAAGCCATTCAATAAACTGATTGAGATCATTGGTGGTAATTTCCCCGATTGTGATATCCGGGGGAAAGAAGCGGGTGAGCAGGCTCATGTCACCCATAAAAGCCTTCACAGTATATTCTGACTTATCTTGATCCATCAGGTAAATTTTCCACGCCTGGATAGAGGAGGGCAGGGAAGTGCTGCGGTTTATATGGGCAGATGCCTGATCACTGTTGGATATCATAATTCCTCCTAAAATTTCGTATAGCGAACAATAGTTTATGTCAGGAGCCAATAAAAGTCAAGCGGAATCAGGGAACATATACAGATTCTTTGATGACTCCCCAGATTGTCTCATAATCGGGCAGAAGGACATTGGCCCCGCTTGAAGGAATCGTGTAAGGAGTCACATGCTCGTGCGTGATGGCGTACCGTTGAATCCGCGATATGTCATTCAGAATAGTGGGGGCAAGATTGACGAGGGTGAGAATATCATTCAAATTCATGTCCGTCTCAACACTGCTGATGAATAGGTTGTAAATTTCAGGGGCTTTTGATACAGCATCCAGTGACATGATTTTTCTAAACAGGGCAAGAAGTACTTCCTGCGCTCGCCTGGTGCGGTCAATATCATCGGATGTATATCTGGAGCGAACATACCAGAGGGCCATCTCCCCATCCAGGTGTACCTGGCCGGGGCCTACTGAGCACCATTTTCCCTGACTGTAAGAAATATCGCATCTGTCAGCTGTATTTTTCGGTGTATCGATATCAATGCCACCCAGTGTATCCACAATGGCTCGAAAACCCTGGAAGTTGGTCATCATATAGTGGTCCACAGGCACAGCAAAATTATGCTCAAAGGTTTCTGCGAGTAAAGGAAACCCCCCGGAAGCCATAGCTGTATTGATTCTTCCTTCATCCGCACCAGGAATTTTGATCCATAAATCACGGGGAAAAGAGACTATTTTTACTTTCGCTTCTTTTGTAAAAATTGATATCAGGAGGACTGTATCGGTCCGGTACCCGCTGCTGGGCCGCCAATCGGACCCAAGCAGCAGTATGTTCACCTGGCCGATGGGCGGCACCATGCCCTCATTTGGCACCAGTGCGCCAATGATCGGGCTGGTGGACTCAGTTGGGGTCGCTGTTTGCTTAAAGGGCTGGAATGGAGTCGGTTCGGAAGAATGGTTGCCCGGAAAACCGGCTATTCCTCTCGTGCCCTGTCTGCCGGAATATTCAGCCAAAGCCCAGCCCAGCGGCAGCGCGCAAGCGAGAATCACAGTAAAGCTGATTGCCGCTATTAGGATGATGTGCTTTTTCTTCATGTTCTTCTCAATACAGAAAAAATATCTGTATCAACTCATCTTGTATTTCGTGCAAGAGTTATGCCTAAGTGGGAGAGGGATTATAGCACCAAAAAGGAGGGCTCTTGACATGCACTTCATTTGTTGACAAATATTTGTATTTTGATAGAATTGCAGAAGTCATCAGCCGAAGTGGCGGAATAGGCAGACGCGCTACGTTCAGGGCGTAGTGAGCATTAAGCTCATGTGGGTTCAAATCCCACCTTCGGCACTTACCCTGGTCTGCGGGGTTTTTTATAGAATTGCCTGACCAGCTAAGGTAATATTATGGTATGCCGAAGATAAAAATATTTTCGGAAAAATGGATATTTATTGTGTTGCTTGCAATCCTGTTTATCATGGTGCTGGGTCTAAACACGCGTCTATCCGAGTTTTTCCGCTTAAACCGTCAGCTTGGAGAAATGCAAAATCGGATAACTAATCTTGATGCGACTTCAATTGCGCTTGAAACAGATATCGCCTACGCAAATACTGATAAGGCAGTGGAGGAATGGGCCCGCACCTATGAACGTATGGGAAAAGAAGGAGATCAGGTGATCATTCCTATCCCGCCGGCTGATGTCACCCCGGATGTGGATTATTTGCCCACGCCGACCCAGCAAACTGCTGAAAATTGGCAGATCTGGTGGGAATTTCTGTTTGGTGGAAATTAACCCCAAATGGGTTAGAATATGAGCGTATTCCGAGAAAAAGGCTGAGTTCTCAGCAGATAAAGAAAAGGATATTGATATGCTTGGAAGACAATCCCCACAAGATGTATTTGACTCCTCCCAGAAGCGCAGGAGAATGCTTCCGACTGTGATTGGGATACTCGCCGGTTTGTTGGTGGTGATCGGGATTGTGATCATTGTTCTCTGGCTTACGGGAGGTGGATTTAGCTTCGGTTTCTTCCAGGGGGAGCCGACTCCCACCAGTACACTGCCCCCAACCCCCGTCATGTCGGCAACCCCTTCCCTGATTCCCACGGAAACACTCACGCCCACACTGGAAAGCACCCCCACACCATCCGGTCCGTTTGAATATGAAGTGCAGGAGTTTGATACATGTTATGATATCGCTACCGAATTCGATGTCGACCTAGAAGCGCTTCTGGCCATCAATAATTTTGAGGGCGGCCAATGTCCCATTTATCCTGGACAGATTATCCGTGTCCCGGCCCCCGGTACGGTGCTTCCGACTATTACCCCAATTCCGCCAGATCAGCCCCCCGGAACGATCATTGATTACACAATCCGCGGGGGGGATTCCATCCGATCGATTGCCAGTTTCTATAATTCAACGGAAGAGGATATTATTGCGCGTAATGATATTGAGAATCCTGACTTCCTTACCCCGGGAACGGTTATCAAGGTCCGCGTCGGGCTGGTTACGCCCACCCCAACCTTTGCGCCAACCAGTACCTCTGCTACTTAGTATTCCGGTTTGAAAAAAATCAATTTCAAATTTCGAATAAAAAGGTTTTGTAGTCGCAATGCCAAACCTTTCCTGTTGGATATTCTGTTTCTGATTATTCTTCCTGCATGCACCTTTCAACCATACCTGGACAAAGAAAGCCAGTTAGCAATTGGCGCGTGGGGGCCGGTTCCAGTTGAAATGGAATGTGAAGGTTCAAATCTCGAAGATAACCTGTCCATCTTCTCAAAGCCAAAAGCGGAGTTTGCCGTTCATCAAACCGGGGAAAATACATTTCAACTGATTCCCCAATCACCACTATCAGCAGGGGAAGACTACCAAATTTCCATAAACTGCGGGCAGGGCTGGCAGGAAATCCTCATATCAATCAGGGAGCCGTGTATCTTGTATATCAGCGATCCGTTTGGGCTTTCAGAAATCTGGAAAAAATGTTCCGGAGAGGAGCCGGTGAGAATTACGGATACGCAGGGGCAGATTGCTGAATTCCGCGTTTCCGGAGATGGCAATTCCATTGTATATTCCTTGAAAGATAGCGGCATTTTTTATCGAACCGGGAATAATGGAGAAAACCCGAGATTGGTGCTTAGCTGTCCAACTGGGGTTTGCAGCGAGCTGACACACAATCCATTTGTAGGAATGTATGCATATTCGCAGATTGGTAACCCAAGCCGGCTGGTCATTCTAAATAACGATTTTGAAGAAATATATGTTCAGGAATCACTGATAGCGGATCTTCAGTTTTCTCCAGACGGAAGATTCTTGAATTATTTTAACGAAGACATGGGCGTTGTGGAAATTATCAATTTGGAGAATTTTCAAAAGCAGCAGTATGCTTCCGATATCGGTCTGATCGGCTCCTGGTCCGCGGACAGTGAGAATCTGCTGGTGGGCGAGAATGAATTCAACGGTGGCCTCCCTGAAACACGTTTGTTTGAGGTCAACCCTCATGAAGGATCAGAAACCACACTGTTTGACACTGGGGAAAAGCAAATTGAAATTTACAGCCCAATCTATACTGGTACACCGGATTGGCTTGTCGCTGCGGTAAGAGAAAGAAGGGCCGGCTTCAGCAGGCAGATTTGGCGGATTCGGAAGGATGGTTCAGCATTTGAAGCATTGACCGATGATTATCGCTATTCACACTCTTTTGCCAACTGGAATTCGGATTTTTCCATGTTGCTTTTCCAGCGAATTCGAATCGATATATCGGAGGGCGTACCGGAAATATTTTTTTGGGATGAAATGAAGGATAAAATCGAGCTTGTTGCCCAAAATGCGTCCAGGCCGTGCTGGCTCCCTTAATCAATTTTTTCC
>CAYPPV010000109.1:0-5100 GCA_964412705.1 uncultured Pelolinea sp.
GTTATAAAGAAAGAAATAATAAAAGAATACTGCTTGTCTGTAATGCAGGCTCAGCATCTGCTCTTCTTTTGAGATCAAGGATTCAATCTGAATTTTCAAATGTAACAATTACGGATGTAATTTCTTATAAAGAATTACTAAACAGACAAGATTTTTCTGATATTGATTTGATTGTCAGCACAATCCCCCTCAATTTAAGAAATGCTCCTATGGTACTCGTTGTAAATGTTTTATTGAAAGAACAGGATATTGAAAACCTTAAAAAAACTTTAACGGTTAAAAAAAGCAACGAGCATTTACCAAAGATAAATATTGAGGAAGGACCAAGGTTAACATCCTTGATTGACAGCAGTTTGATTAAATTAAGACAGGATGTTCATGATTGGGAAGAGTCCGCAAAGATTGCTGGAGAGTTATTGTTTAAGAACAAAATAGTGGAATACCGTTATATTGAGTCCATGAAAAATGTGGTAAGTGAATTCGGCCCCTATATGGTAGCATGGCCAGGAATAGCAATGCTTCACTCCAATTATGGTACCGGAGCGGTGCATCCGGGAATTTCTCTGGTGACTTTAGAAAAACCAATATGCTTTGGTCATTCAGAGAATGACCCGGTAGATATTGTCATAGCCCTAAGCATCCCGGCAGGGTTTTCTATGCCATAGGCGCTGGAGCAATTGAATGATCTATTTTTATGTGACGATGCCGTTGAATCAATCCGGAACGCTTCCCGCCGTAGTACAGTGCTGATGTGGATTAAAAAGTTCGGCCAAGGCGGAAAACCTTCTTATTACTAAATGCCATTTTACTCTACCAAGAAATTAACTTTCATCAGCACACGGTATTCCTTGAAGTAACCGTCTTTGTTAAGGATGATTTCCTGCCCGCTGATCCAGGCTGACTGGATGTTCTTGATAGTCTTGTTCGTCCTGGCGAGACCGTCCTTGATGGCATCTTTAGAACTCTAAAGGGATGATGCTTTCACTTCGATAGTTTTCGCAACAGACATGGCATACTCTTTATTGTTCAAGTATATATAATTTATCCTTATCGATACCTCTGAGATTTACAAATACTTTCTTCAATGAAATGGTTTATAGAATGCCCTTATTTGAATTCAGGTTTTATTCTTCCATTGACATACAAATGTAAATCGGGATGGCAATAGAATTTTTTTATGATGGCGCGCTAATAAAACTGAGCGTGGATAGCTTCTACGCTCAGTTTTATTTAGTCTTATTCCAAGGAGGAAAAAAGACAAGTTAATTTATAATCAAATGCCGAGTCTTTGAAAGAAATTATATGATTACTGGGAAAAAAATATTTTGGCTTGCTGCGACTATCCTATTGTTATCCGGTTCCTGCGTTTCTGGTAAAGCACCAAATAAAACGCATGTGGGTGATCATATGGTTGAACAGGAAATCACGAATTTTGAGAAAGAAGAACCCCGGGCAGAAAATACTGAAACCCCTGAAGCTGCAATTCCAACCCCTATTGATCCCTGTGCGGGGACTGAAAAACCGGAAGAGCCCCTGCCCATTTATCAGTCTGATTTAAACGGGGTGCCATTTTGGAGATATTTGCAAGACGAATGTGGTTATCTAGAGAATTTGCTGGATGAACAAAACAGCGCACCAGGCACAGTAGTAATGCCCATCATGTTGCATTCCATCTCCGACAATTGTGAACGGAGCGTGGACGGAAGCTGTGTCACCGAAGAGGAATTTTATAATCTCATGGACCGCTTGATAGAAAATGATTTCCAGGCGATCTCTACCGAACAGTTCATTGGCTTTCTTTATGAGAACAAACCGATTCCATACCGGTCCGTCCTGCTGATCGCTGATGACAGGCGGAACGGCATTTACTTTGACCGCTTCTTCCGGCCGTATTATGAGGAATACGGCTGGCCGGTTGTCAGCGCCTATATTGCCAATGGCTCACTGGGACCGAAGGTGCTGGCTGAGAATATTGCGTTGGAAGAAGAGGGCTGGGTGGACCACCAAGCGCATGGAGCAAACCACAACATCCCGATCATGAACTGGCGCTTTGATGCGGAAGTGAACGGGATGAATGCTTACAAATACATTGATAATGAGATTTCTTACCCCATTCAATTTTTCGGCGAGCATTTTGATAAACGGCCCATTTTGTTTGTCTGGCCGGGCGGTGGATTTACCAAATACGCCGCTGAGCTGGCGGCATCTTATGGATACAGAGCTGCCTTTACGATCAACCAGAACGGTCCGATCTTCTATAATTTGGTTCCGTTGGGTGCCGAATACACACTGGACGTGCCCTTGTTTGTCCTTCCGCGCTATTGGAGCTATGCCGCTGCCAGCGAAATCGAGAACGTTCTTTCTATGCAAGCCGAGTTGGAGGAATTCTTTAATGAGAATGAAGATCTGATATGGAATTATTTATGCGCCTGCCGCCAGGCAGGGAATGAATAATCCCGCTTTGACTGTTCAGAAATGATTAATGACCCACGCAAATACTGCCGGATTTTTTTATGCTACAATTACTTAGCTTGTGAAAGTAGTTCTAGAAAGAAAGATTTGTTCTTTTGATTTGGAACAAAATTGTAGTCAAGCACCAAAATTATAGAAAGGAGTTCCAAATCATGTCCGAGAAAGAACAGGGCACGGTCAAATGGTTCAACGGCGCCAAGGGATACGGCTTCATTGAGCGCGATTCCGGCGAAGATGTTTTTGTCCATTTCAGTGCCATTCTGCAGGACGGATACCGCTCTCTGGAAGAAGGCCAGCGCGTAGAATTCGTGGTCACCCAGGGCGAAAAGGGTCCGCAGGCATCAGAAGTTATCATTCTCTAGAGCAGAATCATAATTTCAAAATCAAACAGAGCAGCCGATCGGCTGCTCTGTCCTTACGGGAAGATTTGCCTGAGGGAAAGTTTGGCTGAGGGATACACCAGTGAAATCAAATGGCTGATGTCATGAAGATGTCTCTCGGTGATACTCCTTGAGATCCCCTCTGGCACATAAACTGTATACACCGCATTTTTTGTGCTGTTCGTAATCCGCGTGCGGAAATCGGGACCGTACATAACAGTCGAGATGGGAGCGTTTTCATCACGGATCAGCATATCCCCTTTTTTTGCTTGAATTTCCTGCCCGCTGATTCCTGTATAGATTTCACTGCCATCCGCTGCTGTAATTTCAAGACCCCCTTTCATGCAGCTGAGATCATGCCCGGCTGTCAGAAGCGAATTTTTTAATTCTGAAAGGAACATGGCTTCCACAGCAGGGTGTTTTCCTGAGAACATGTGCATATTTTGAGCTGCTGACTCTACCTGCCCGATCAGGTGGTATGTTTTTCCAAATCTTTTGTAATAAACGGAATATGCCTGTATGACCGGGTGTTCCTTAATATGCTGCCTGTCGGGGAACTGCTCTTTCAGATTCTGTATGATCTTGTTTTTTTCTTCATCAAACCCGGCACGATCGTTCGCATTCCGCAGATTTTTGAGCGCCAGGACACCGACATGGGCTTCCGGGTATAGGGAAAGAAATTGGTCAGAAATTTTTACTTTTATCAAGTTGCTCTCCATTCCAGGTTCTCACCATCCCCATATTGAAACCATTGGTTATTTGAAATTTTTTTTATGCATTCTTCTTCGATTCTAAATATATTTGTTATATCATTGTTCAGGAAATTGCTGTAGCGATAAGGATCGCTTACAGGAAAAAAGGATATCATGAGGCTGTCATCACCCGCCAAAACGTTTTTTGGATTGCGACCATATTGACTGTTCTAAGTATCATCAGAGCCCTAGTCAGCATTCCCTTCGTGTGCGGGATCTGTTAATTGATTTGGGTGAATTTTCAGACTTCACAACAAGCCTTTCCAGCAGCGAGGATATCCAGTTGGCCGCGTTAGCTTATATGCCGGCAGTCAAGCTGCTTGCGTACAACTGGACAACTGACCGCGGGGTGAATCCGGATTAACCGTCCTCAATGGACTCGCTCATGGATGCCATGGTGCCGCCAAGGCGAAGTAAGGCAGAATTCAAGCGAGAAGAAAGAATAGATTTTCAGCAGGTGGTGAAAGCAAGCGCGACCAGGCCGGCACCGGTATGTACGGACAGCCCGGGAGTCAGCTCTGCCGTTAATATCTCGGCAGGGCAGTCCATTTCATTTCTCAGCAGTTCGGTAAACTTTTCTGCTTCTTCCGGCGCGTTTACATGCAGTACGGCCATTCTGTTCATGCCCGCACCTTTCGCGTCTTCTCGGGCGAGCTCAATTACTCGCTCCCAGGCCTTTTTCCTGGTGCGCACTTTCTCCAGCATATCCAACTTTCCGCTTTGTACCGACAGAATGGGTTTGATATCCATCATCCCCGCCATGCTCGCGGCAAGATGGCTAACCCTGCCGCTCATGGACAGATATTTGAGTGTTGCCAGCGCACCATAAAGGTGTGACCTGGCACGGGTTTCTTCAGCAGCCTGGATGATTTCATCGATTGAAGCACCATTTTTGGCTGCTTCTGCGGCAGCCAGCACCATGAAACCCTGACCCATGGATAGGGTTTCTGTGTCGACAACCGTGATGTTTTTTTCTGGCAGCAAATCACGAGCGGCTGTTTGAGCAGACTTAATTGTTGCGCTCATCGCACCGCTGATGCAGAAACAAATCACCGCATCCGCCTCGTCTTCTTCGAAAGCATTTTGAAAAAATTTGGCGAACTTTCCGGGTGAAGGAGCGGCGGTGGTGGGCAGTTTTCCTTCCCTGTCCACCCGTTCAAACAAATCCCGATCGTTAATATCAACTCCAGTTTCAAAAACCTCTTCGCCGAAGTGGATCAGGATGGGCACCTGCTGGATATCGTATTCAGCAGCCAATGCGGGCGGCAGACTCGAATCAGTATCCGTTACGATGGATATTTTCTTCATGATAATTCCTCATTTATTGTTAATTGACAAATAAAAAAACTCAAGATGCAAGAAGAATAATTTTAGCTGATATCCAAAAAATTATGATTGTTTGGATTCGATTGCCAGCCGCAGCTCTTCATGGTCCTTTGCGTATTCTTCCAGGGATGATCCGCTCTGGATAGCCTGCCAGCTCTGGAGCAGACTAG